>NZ_JADDKI010000242.1:0-15863 GCF_015356725.1 Dietzia sp. SYD-A1 | reverse complement strand
GTGGTGGCGCCGAGGGTGCCGAACGCCGCCACGGCGTTCGCGCTCACGTTGGGGCTCACCCTGGTGGCGGCGTTCGGCACCCTCGGCGCCACCACAAAGCAGAGTGTGAGCGGCCTCATCGACCAGGGGATCACCGCGGACGTCATCGTCCAGGGGGTGGCCTCACAGGGTCCGCCGATCCCGCTGGACGGCCGGATCCAGGACCGGGTCGCGGGGGTCGACGGCGTCGGGGACGTGGCCTGGCTGGCGTTCGGCTTCGGCCAGCTCGGCGGGGAGCCCCAGGCGCTCGCGGCGGCCGGTGGCCCGGTCGGGGAGCTGCTCGAGGCCACGGTGCTCGACGGTTCGCTCGAGCCCGAGGCCGACTCGCTCGTGGTCTCCCGGGAGGTCTCGCGGGACAACGGGTGGACGATGGGCGCCCGGGTGCCGCTGGTCGGCCCGGACGGAACCGAGTCCACCCTCCGGGTGACCGGGGTCTACGACGACGCCCAGATCCTCGGCCCCTTCTACACCGGTATGGACGTGTACGAACGGTTGGTACCGGAGAACCTCCGCTCGACGGCCATCGTGTTGGCCAAGGCGGCCCCGGGGACGCCGCCGGACGAGGTCCTGGCCGCCGTCACCGAGGAGCTCGCCGACATCCCGATCGCCACCGTGCAGAGCAAACAGCAGTACATCGACGTCCAGTCGGGCGGGATCGACCAGCTGCTCACGATCATCTACGCCCTGCTGGGCCTGGCCCTGGTGATCGCGGTGCTGGGGATCGTCAACACCCTCGCGCTGTCCGTGATCGAGCGGCGCACGGAGATCGGCATGCTGCGCGCCGTGGGCATGCAGCGGTCCCAGATCCGGCGGACGATCAACCTCGAATCCACGCAGATCGCGGTGTTCGGTGCCCTGATCGGCGCCGCCGTCGGTGTCTATCTGGGGTGGGCGTTCGTCTCCGTGCTCGCGGACAGCGGGCTCAGCGAGACCACCATCCCCTGGGGGAACATCGGACTCGTTCTGGTGGCCTCCGCGGTCGTGGGTGTGCTGGCCTCGCTGTGGCCCGCGCATCGCGCTGCCAAGACCGATCCGTTGGAGGCGATCTCGGACTAGCCCGCCACCGAGAGCCAGGCCGCCACCGCCGCACCGGCGATCATCGCGGGACCGAACGCGATGCCGGTGTGGCGGTTCGCTCTACGGATGGCGAGCAACACCACTGCCACCACTGCGTTGAGCGCGAACGCCGCCAGCGTCCCGACCAGGACGTAGTACCAGCCCAGCCATCCGAGAAACAGGCCAAGGACGCCGGCGAGCTTGACGTCGCCCAGCCCGAGTCCCGAGGGGTTGATGAACGCCAGGGTGAAGTAGAGGGCGAGCAGTGCGAGCGCCGCGGCCCCGGCGCGCCCCAGCGCGCCCCAGTCCCCGCTCACCATCGCCGCCACGCCCAACGTCGCCAGGAGGGCCGGGTACAGGGGGACGACGACTACGTCGGGCAGCCGGTGCACGGCCAGGTCGATCGGCACGAGGATCCCGCAGGCCACGGCGAGGGCGGCGAACGCGAGCAGTTCGGGAAGGGTCTCGACAGAACCGGTGCCAGCCAGCTCCGCGGCCCCCGCGCCTCCCGCCGCGGCCAGAGCCACGTGGAGACCGGAGCGCAGCCAGCGGGAGTCGGAGTCGGCGACCGACCGGATCCACCCGGTCAGCGCGGCGGCCAGTGCCGCGCACACCGCCGCGGTGAGGATCGCGGTCACGGTCGCGGTGGTGCTCGGGAGCACTAGGAGAATGCCTCCATCATGTTCATCGCGGTGGGGCCCAGGAGCACGATGAACAGTACCGGCAGGATGCAGAGGATCAGCGGGAAGATCACCTTGACGGGGATCTGCATGGCCTTCTCCTCCGCGCGTTGGCGGCGCTTCATCCGCATCTCCGCGGCCTGGGTCCGCAGGACGTCGGCGATCGAGATCCCGTAGGCATCGGCCTGGATGATGGCGCGGACGAAGCGTCGCAGGTCGGCGACGTCGCTGCGCGTGGCGAGTGACTCGTAGGCCTGCCTGCGGGTCTGGCCGACCTGGATCTCCTGCAGAGTCCGGACCAGTTCCTCGGCGAGGGGGCCCGTCCCGTTCTTGCCGGCCCGGGACATGGCGGAGTCGAAGCCCAGCCCGGCTTCCACGGCGATGGTCATCTGGTCGAGGGTGTCGGCCAACTCGAGTTGGATGGCCTGGCTCCGTTCCTGACCCCGGCTGTGCAGGAGGAGTTCGGGGAGGAAGTAGCAGACCACGGTGGTCGCGAGGCCGAGCAGCACCGGCAGAGGCCCTTCCGTGCTGCGGATGAACAGCACGCTCAGGGCGCCGACCCCCAGCCCCAGGGCGAGCTTCACCACCAGCAGCCGGTCCAGCGACCACCCGGGTGGGCGGCCGGCGCGGGAGAGCAGTCTCTCCAGCATCCGGATGGACCCGGCCGGGGTGAGGCGCCGCGCGAGCACGATCAGCGGCCCAGGCGTCGAGTCCTCGTCCTGTGCGGGCCTCCCGTCAGCCGGCGCCACGTCCAGCCCCAGGGTGAGGTTGGAGACCGTACGGGCGCGATCCCCCCCGAGTCCGGTGACGACGGTCCAGACCACCAGTGCCACGGCCAGGCTGAGGGCGAGAACGGCGAACAGGGCCGAGGAGGACACGGTGATCTCCTTTCTGATTCCGGGGGCGGGTCTAGAACTTGATGTTGACGGTCTTGCGCAGCCACAACCCGCCGGCGACCAGCAGGATCAGGGCGACGACGATCAGCGCGTAGCCGAGCAGGCTCTGGGTGAACGGGACCATGTACGTCGGGTTGGTCATGACGAGGAACCCGGCGATCCCGATCGGCAGGGCCATGAGGATGTACGCCGAGAGCTTCCCCTCCGCCGCCAGGGCCTGGACCTGCCGGCGGATCTGGTTGCGCTCGCGGATTGTGTGGCCCACGCCGTCGAGCACCTCGGCGAGGTTGCCGCCGACCTCACGGTTGATGGCGATGGCCTGGGTCACCCAGACGAAATCCTGGCTGCCCATCCGCTGGGCGGTCTCCTCGAGCGCGGGGGCGAGCTCGCGACCCACCCGCGTCTCGTTGATGATCCGCGCGAACTCCTCGGAGGTCGGTGCCTCGGCCTCGCGGGACACCGAGGCCAGGGCCTGCAGGAGGCTGTGCCCGGCCCGCAGGCTGCTGGCCATCAGTTGGAGCGAATCGTCCAGCTGATCGGCGAAGGCGGCCCGTCGGCGACCGGCTTTGACCGACAGTCCCACCCTGGCGGCCACGGGGGCGAGGATGCCCAGCACGATGCCGAGCAGTGGCCCCGAGACGACGACACCCAACGCGGTGGCGGCGAGAGCGGCCATGATCACGAGAAAGACGAAGTCCTGGAGGCGCATCTTCACCCCGGCCTCGGCCAGAGCCCCGGCACCCGGGGCCCCCCGGCGGCGGAGCATCGTGTCGATCGCCGTCGTCAGGGCGGTCGAGGCCCGCGCCACGGGACCCGGCAGGTCGACGTCTTCGGGGCGGCGCCGATCCCGGGGGAGGCGGGTGCGGGTGAGGAACCGCACCAGGACGTATCCTGCGACCAGAAGGGCGATCGAGAGGGCCCCCACCCCGATGGTCACCGGGGAGAGGCCGCCCGAGGTCACCGCGGACCGCCTGACGGCCCCGCCGCGGTGGCGGAGCCGAACACCCGCGGCGAGAGGGCGATGCCCAGCTCGTTGAACCGGTCGGTGAACCGCGGCCGCACACCCGTGGGAATCGGCTTGCCGAGGAACCTCCCGTTCGCGTCGAGTCCCGCGGCGTAGTCGAAGAGAAAGGCGTCCTGCAGGGTCACCGTCTGCCCCTCCATTCCCTGGACCTCGGTGACCGCGGTGACGCGTCGGGTGCCGTCGCGCAGTCGGGTGAGCTGGATGATGACGTCGACTGCCGAGGCGATCTGCTCGCGGATGGCGCGCAGCGGGAGGTCCATCCCGGCCATGAGCACCAGGGTCTCCAGGCGGGCGATCGCGTCCCGGGGGGAGTTGGCGTGCACCGTCGACAGCGACCCGTCATGGCCGGTGTTCATCGCCTGCAGCATGTCCAGGGTCTCTCCGCCACGGACCTCGCCCACCACGATGCGGTCGGGCCGCATACGCAGGGAGTTGCGCACGAGGTCGCGGATACTGATCTCGCCCTTGCCCTCGATGTTCGCGGGCCGGGCCTCCAGCCTCACCACGTGGTCCTGTTGCATCTGCAGCTCCACCGCGTCCTCGATGGTGACGATGCGCTCGCCCTCGGGGATGAACGAGGACAGGACGTTGAGCAGGGTGGTCTTGCCACTACCCGTGCCTCCGGAGACGATGATGTTCAGCCGCGCCTGCACGCACGCCTGCAGGAGTTCGGCCATCTCCGGGGTGAGCGTCCCGAAGCGGATCAGGTCGGGGACCTTGAAGGGGTCGCGGGAGAACTTCCGGATGGTCAGCGAGGAGCCGTTGACCGCGAGGGGCGGGACGACGGCGTTGACGCGGGATCCGTCGGCCAGCCGCGCGTCGACGAGCGGGGAGGACTCGTCGATGCGCCGCCCGATCCGGGAGACGATGCGCTCGATCACCCGGCGGAGGTCCTCCTCGGAGGTGAATCTCGCGGCGCTCCGGGAGAGCTTGCCGCCCTGCTCGATGTAGATCATGTCCGGCCCGTTGACCATGATCTCGGTGACGGTGGGGTCCGCGAGTAGGCGTTCGAGGGGGCCGTGGCCCAGAACGTCGTCCTGGATGTCGGCGATGAGCCGTTTGCGCTGCTCACTGGTCAGCGGGACGGTCTCCTCCTCGACCACCTGGTTCAGCTCACTGCGGACCAGGGCGTGGAGTTGCTCCTCGGTGAGCGAGGGGTTGTTGAGCCGCGCGCCCATCCGCTCGAACAGGGCCGCCGAGGCGCGTTCCTTGAGCTTGGACAGGGCGTCGCCGGCCGCGGGGGGCGCGGACGGGTCATCGGTCGACGGGGCCACGACGGGACCGGGCGCCACCGGGGCCG
Source organism: Dietzia sp. SYD-A1 (assembly GCF_015356725.1). Lineage (NCBI taxonomy): Bacteria > Bacillati > Actinomycetota > Actinomycetes > Mycobacteriales > Dietziaceae > Dietzia > Dietzia sp. SYD-A1. The sequence goes on along the minus strand of NZ_JADDKI010000242.1, from coordinate 10,868 downwards.
CGGTGGCTTCCGGACTCGTGGCGGGCGGGCCCGCGACCGGAGTCACGGGAGCGACGGGGGACACCACGGTGACGGCGGCGTCGGGGGACTTGGCGGCCCGGAGCCGTTCGGACAGACTCATCGCTTCTCTCCCCTGACTTCTCCCTTGTGCAGACGGTGTCGGCCCTCGGATCGGGTGGGCTGCGACACCTGCTGCCCTGGTGCTTCCGGCGACCCTGGAGTACCCGCGGTCGCGGTGGTGGGCGTGGGCTTGAGGCGGCCCAGGAACTTCCCGACCGCTGACGCCGACCTGGGTGCGCGCGCGGGGGAGGGGGTGAACCGACCCACCAGCTTCCTCAGGTGGGTGGTCACGGGGTCGCGCTTGTCGCTCTGCAACAGCGGGATGCCCTGGTTGACCGATGCGACGGCACCCTTGGACCGGGGGATCATCATGTCCACGGAAGCGCCGATGGTCGCCTCGACATCTGTCTTGGTGAGGCCGTTCTGGGTGTCGGCGAAGTTGAGGACCACGTGGCGGCCGGAGAAGACCATCCCGAGCTCGCGCAGGATGTCGATCTCCTTTCGGAGCCCGCGTACCCCCGGAACGTCCATGCTCGTCACCAGGACAAGGTCGTGGGTGTTGTCGAGGACCGTGAGGGTGGGTTCGGTGAGCCCCGGTGCGGTGTCGACCACCACGTAGCGGAACTCCGAGGCCAGGGTCTGCAGGAGCCGGCTGATGTCCTCCATCCCCACCGAGTCCGCCTCGGCGGGAGAACCCGGCCCGCACACCACGTACAGGCCGGTCTCGTGTTGTGTGAGGAAGGTCTTGAGGACCATCGTGTCCTGCGCGGCCGGCCCGTGCACCACGTCCACCAGCGTGTATTCCGGCGCGAGGTTGAGGGCACTGCCCACGTCGCCGAACTGGACGTCGAGGTCGACCAGGACGGTGGAGTGCGGGTCGGAGCGCGCCAGCCCGACGGCCAGGTTGGTGGCGACGGTGGTCTTGCCGACGCCGCCCTTCGGCGAGGCCACACTGATGACCCGACCGGGCTGGGTCTCCGATCCGTTGACCCCGCCTCCGGGGCCGACACCGGTCCCGGCTTGGCGGGTTACGGCGGTGCGGCGGGCGCGTTCGAGGACCCATCCGAGCTCGCCCGGATCGGCATCGGGGTGCACGATGTCGCACACACCGGCCCGCATGGCCGCGAAACCGATCTCCTCGGGCCGGTCGCTGACCAGCACCACCGAGATCCCAGTGTCGTCGGTGCGGAGTCCGGCGGCCACCTCGAGTGCGGTCGTCTGGTCGCGGGGGCCCGCGTCGAGGACGATCACCGACAACTGCTGCGCGCCTTGCGTCATGGCGAGCATCCGCGCGGGGTCTGACGGGAGCGGACCGAGGGGGAGGTCCACGAGATGATCTCCCACCACGGACCGGACACGGTCGCGGAGATCGGCGGACTCGGTCAGTACTGCGAGGCGGCTCATTGGTACACGTTCCCTGGGGTCACGATGCGGGTCCCTTCCTGGGGCACCTCGGGTCCTTCGACGGACAGCCAGATCGTTCCGTGTTCGGCACCGAACACGATGGTCTCCGCGTCGCGGGCGTTGACCGCGAGGGTGACGATCATCCCGCCGTCGGGCATCGCCGCGGCGGCGGGGTCCGCGTCCGACTCGGCGTCGGAAGGTGGGGTGATCCCGCCCTGCACCCGCAGGACGAGGATCTTGTGCAGGACGAGGTGGGTCTCGTTCTGGGGATTCCCCTTGGAGATGAACACCCCGACGGTGGCTCCCGGGGTCAGCGTTCCGCCCAGGACCCGCGGCGCGGCGAGGGGGATCGAGACCTGGTGGAGGTCTGGTGGGGCCGGGATCTCGCCGGGCCTCAGGATCGAGGCCGGGTCGGCGAAGCGGCCGGCGAGGATCTGCTCGCCCGGCTGCAGAGTGGTCACGGCCACCAGACCGTCGAGCTCCGCGAGGTCGGTCACGGCTCCGGGACCCACCGCCGCCGCGGGGATGTTCTCGGCGGCGACGAGCTCGCCCAGGGCCTCGGTCGGGGTGCCCTCGGCGATCGGGCCGGTGGCCACCAGCACGGTGACCGGTTCCATGTCGGCCATCGCGCGTTGATCGGCGTTGTTGACGTAGCTGATCAACACCACGGCGCCGAGCACCGCGAGGAGGACGGCGGCGACGATGGCCACGGCACGACGGTTCACAGCGGACTCACTTACCTATCGGGGGAGCAGGGCCACCACGGAGGCGCCCATGTCGGGGGCGGTCGGCCCGTAGTCGAAGTCGTCGGACAGATCCACGAAGCGGGTGAAGTACCCCTCGATGCAGCGTTCGTTGCCGCGGCAGCTGGAGTTCCATTCGCGACCGGAGAAGCGGTAGCCGGTAATCCGGAAGGCGGCATAGCCGTACACGCGGTACCAGGCGTTGCTGCCGGAATCCCCGGACTCATCGAAGACCGGGATGAGCACGGTCGCGTTGCGCAGCGCGATGAGGTCGGCGTCGGTACAGGCGTTGGGGACCGAGTTGCCGGGGTCGCTCCAGAGGACCTCGTTGATCCGGTTGGCCACACTGCACCTTCCGGAGTTCGCCGCCAGCCACCCGAATCCGCCCGGCACGTGATTGCCGGAGGGGCCCGTGCACCCGTTCGCACCGGCGGTCTTGGAGGCGTAGATGGTGCGTCTGACGGTTCCGGACGGCATCCCGCCGCCGGTCTGCGCCCGGAAGTCACAGAGCGAGAAGGTCAGGGGGAGTACAGCCCTGCCGCCGGTGGGGGCGCCCCACCCCGTCGTGGCCGTCGCCGCGATCGCCGTCTCGTTGATGCCGAGGACGGGGGCGAACCAGTGCTCGCGGATCCCCGAGCCCGTCACGGACACCCGCCCCGAGGACGGTGTGGGGACCGGTACCACGCCGGCGGTCGCCTCCGCGTCGATGGTGTTGGCGGTGAGGAACTGCTGCGCAGTGTCGCGCGGGGTGCGGCAGTTGCCACGCGCGCAGTCCTGGGCGATCGCCAGGGCTGCCGCGTCGGCGCCCGTCTGTAGCTGCTGCCGCTCGGAGTGGACGGAGGCGATGTCGATGGAGATGGCGGCGAAGCCGATCAGGGGGATCATCAGGAGCGCGACCATCACGCTGACCGCCCCGCGGTCGTCGTTCAGCCGTTGCATCGCATGGTCCCCCTGCCGGTCAGGGTGAAGTCGTCGATCGGGAGGAACCCGGAGAGCAGTTCGAGCGGGTAGGTGATGGTGACCGTGGCCGTGCCGGGTGGCGTGGTCGCGGTGGCCGCGCAGCTGGTGGGGGTGACGCTGATCGTCGCCCGGGTGAGGTCCAGCGTGTTGGCGGAGTTCCGAGTGGCGGTCCGCGCCGCGGTGACGCTGTTCTCCAGCGCCATCACCCGCACCCCGTCACGCGCGGCGTTGGAGAGCGTGGTCTGGATGTTGTAGGCGCGGCCGAACTCGATGATTCCCAGGACGAGAGCGAGGAGGACCGGCACGACCAGAGCGAACTCCAGGGCCGCGGCACCGCGGTCGGAGGGGGGGTTGCTCATGGCGAGTCCTCGAGGGGAGAGGGGGCGTGAGGGATTAAACCGACTCCGGCGCAGCGCCCGAGGCTGGGCACTGCGCCGGAGTAGGACGGTGTAGTTACTCGCCGGCGCCCCGGGGGTTCTCAATGTCGTCCGCTACGCCCTGGAAGAGCTCTGACAGGTTATCTCCGAGGGCAAGAACGGCCACGATGATGATCACCGCGATTAGCCCAACCATCAGGCCGTACTCGACGGCCGTAGCGCCACGGTCCTTGCGGTCCTCGAAGCGATCGCTCACGAGGGCGTAGAGCGTGAAGTAGTAAGCAGCAACCTGGCTCATGATGAACCGTCCTTTGGTGCGGGGGTCGGTTGACCCGAGGGGAAGGGGGGCGTCCGATCCGGTGCGAATCAGTGACGAGAATCACTATGGCACACGAGTCAGGTTTGTCAAAACAAACTGATTAATCCGTTGCCTCAGTTCACCCCGCCGCTTCGCCCAGGCGCGGTTTGCGACGGTCCCGGGACTGGTCCTCGGATGCACTCGATTCAGGGTGGATAGCAGACCGATGCAACTGAACAGCGCAAACATCCACCAGCACAGCGATTCTCGTCGCTGGCGCATAGAGTCGGGCGGAGGGGTGGCAGAGGCACGAATTCCGCAGTCTCGACAGTTGACTGACATGTCATGGTGCTTCTGGGCGGGAACTCTAGACTGTGAGAACCTTAAGTCGCAACCTAGGTAAGCCTAAGTCGCGTCCCGTTGAGGCTCGGGCTGGCCTCAGGGGGCGCGAGGCAACCGGGCGTGTGAGAAGTGCGAATCGTTGCCCAGAGGGGCGAGAAATCAGCGCAGCAGGCCGAAGAGGCGTCCGCCCCGGTGCTCGTGGCGCGAGAGCGCGGACCCGAGGAGGTCGGCGTCATGCTCGTGGTCGATCTCTGCGCCGGCGAGGCGCCCCACCGTGCGTTCCCAGAGCAGGCCCTCGTACACCGCGAGCAGATCGAGGGACGCGGCGGCGGGGTCGCGCAGTCCGGCCGCGTCGAGGGCGCCGGTGAGGTCGCTCGGGTCGAGAAGGGCGGCCACGAGATCGGTGGTGTCGTCCTTGCCGGTGAGTTCCATGATGAGTGCGGAGCGGGCTGCCAGTTCTCCGCGGTAGTCGGCGAGGAGGCCCTCGATCATCCGCGTGAGCGTCGACAGAACGTCGTCGGCGTCGGAGGAGGCGAGTTCCTGGATACCGGAGACCTCGACGAAGCCACGCAGGAGCGAGGTGAGTCGGTCGACGGTAAGGGAGAGGAGCTGCGCACGGGTTCGGCAGTAGTAGGAGGTGGAGCCCGAGGGCAGTCCGGCCTCGGAGTCGACGGCGCGGTGGGTCAGCGCCCGGACGCCGTCCCTGGCCACCACCTCGATCGCCGAATCGGCGATCAGCATGCGCCGGTCCTCCATGGTGGCTCCCGTCGTCGTGGTACTCGGTCGCTCGGCTCGACCGCTGTAGCGCGGGCTGGCCGACTAGAGGGTCAGCCTATCGCCGGGATCCCGATCCTGGATCGAAATAACTGCACGCCCCGCCACCGGTTTCGGTGACGGGGCGTCTCAGGAACGGTCGGGCAGGTCAGGCCGCGGAGGCGAGCTTCCGGGCGCGACGCCTGGACGCGTACCTGAGCGCCGTCTGCAGGCCGGCCCGCTGGCCCTCCTCCTGTGCGGGAAGGGGTTTGGGTAGGTCGGCGAACATGCGCTCGGAGTGGGTCTCCGGGGCGTCGTCGGACGTGCGCTGCAACATGTGATCGGGCAGCGACATCTTGGCGATGGTCCGCCACGCCTTGAAGTACTGCACCGGCAGCGGGCCCGCCACGTACGGCAGGTCGTACTTGCGGCACACCTCGCGGACGCGGACCGACGCCTCGGCCAGTCGGTTGGAGGACATGTCGGGGTAGATGTGGTGCTCGATCTGGTACGACAGGTTGCCCGAGAGGAAGTCGATCACCGGTCCGCCGGTGAGGTTGGCGGAACCGAGCATCTGCCGCAGGTACCACTCGGCGCGCGTCTCGTTCTCGACGTCCTTCTTCGTGAACTTCTCGGCGCCGTCGGGGAAGTGCCCGCAGAAGATCACCGCATTGGTCCAGACGTTGCGGATGCCGTTGGCGACGAGGTTGGCGGTCAGCGTGGACTTCCACCCCCTGCGCGAGAGCGCCGGGTAGAACACGTAGTCCTTCGCGAGCTGGCGTCCCGCCTTCCGCGCGAACAGCCGGAGCTTGTTCATCGTCTCGGGGCGGTCGTCACGCCCCTTGGCGACCCTGCCCAGCTCGAGGTGCTGGATCCCGACACCCCACTGGAACAGCAGTGCCAGGGCCGCGTTGTAGACGAGGTTGCCGTAGAAGTACGGGTGCCAGCGCTGGTCACGCGTCACGCGGAGCACGCCGTACCCGACGTCGTCGTCCAGGCCGACGATGTTGGTGTACTTGTGATGGATGTAATTGTGGGTCTGCTTCCAGTGCTCGGACGTGCCCACGATGTCCCACTCCCACGTGGTGGAGTGCACCTCGGGGTCGTTCATCCAGTCCCACTGCCCGTGCATGATGTTGTGCCCGAGCTCCATGTTCTCGATGATCTTCGACAGCCCGAGGGCGCCGGCGCCGATGGCCCACGCGGTGCGATTGCGCGAGCCGACCATCAGCAACGCGCGAGATCCCACCTCGAGGGCGCGCTGGAAGCGGATGGTGTTGCGGATGTAGGCGGCGTCCCGCTCGCCGAGGGAGCCGATGATGTCCTGGCGGATCTGCTCGAGTTCCTCGCCGAGGGCCTCGATGTCAGCCTCGGTGAGGTGTGCGAATTCCGGGATGTCCGTGATAGCCATGAACCTACGGTACCGTAGGTTACGGTCGCGTAGGTAGGGTTAGGTCGTGGGTCACACCGTTCCCCGGGCCTCGCGCTGCGGCGGGACCGTGGCCGGGCGGTGGCAGAACAGTGGCGCGGGCGCGTGATCGGGGCCGCAGCGGGGCGGTTTCGGCCCAGATTATGACGCGCTGGCCAGCGGTGGAGCGCGACGATGCGACATCATTTGTCACGGTTGTGTAACGTCGGGTGGGTTCGCGACGACATATGGGATGTCACGCGCCACGGCCGGCTCGAGGGGTCCCTCGAGCCCGGGCGGCGGCACGCGGGACCACCAGACCGCCAGCTACGCCAGTACGCTTCGAGTACGACACACAAGGGGACACATCATGAGCAGCGCCAACGACATCTTCCTGCAGGCCATCCAGCCCGTCGTCGACATCTTCTGGACCCTGGTGTGGACCGCCACCGGTTCGACCGTGAGCGTTCCCCGCCCGGTGTCGCCCACCCCGTCTGCCTGATCGGTCGCCGCCGGGTACTCGTCCCGGCCCACCGCGACGACGGACCGCAACGGCCCGCCTCTCACCCGGGAGGCGGGCCGTTGCGTGTTCGGGCCGTCGTGTGTTCCGGGTCGTCAGAGCCCGAACTTCTCGCTGCCGCCGAGGTCGATGGGAATGGAGGCTCCGGTGATGCTCGCTCCCGCGGCGCTGCAGAGGTAGACGGCCATCGACGAGATCGCCGACGCCTCCACCCATGGTTCGGGCAGTTGGTTCATCCCGCTGAAGGTCTCGGCGGCGTCCTCGAGCGTGGTGCCCTCGCCCCCGGTCATCATGGCGATCATCGACGGGTTCTCGATCATGGGGGTGCGGACGTTTCCGGGGTGGAGGGAATTGCATCGCACTCCCGAGAAGCCCAGCTCGCCCGCCAGTGACTTGGCCAGCCCACGGACCGCCCACTTGGAGGTGGTGTAGCTGGAGGTGAACGGCGCGCCGCGCAGGCCCACCATGGAACTGATGATCACCACGCACCCGCCCCGGCCGGTGGCCAGGATGTGCGGGATCGCGGCCGTCGTGGTGACCCAGGTGCCCTTGAGGTTGACGTCCAGAGTGGTGTCCCACTCCTCCTCCGAGCGTTCCCAGGAGGCGGCGGGCTCGGGGGAGACTCCGGCGTTGGCCACCACGAAGTCGAGTCCGCCCAGCTCGGCCACCCCAGCCTCCACGGCGTCACGCATCCCTTGGAGGTCGCGGACGTCGACTTCGGCGGTCACGCACCTCCGCCCCAGCGCCCGGACCGCCTCGGCGGTCGCCCGCAGGTCCTCCGGGTCGGCCATCGGATAGGGCACCGTCTCGATATCGCGACACAGGTCGACGGCTATCACGTCGCATCCAGCGGCCGCGAACGCCTCGCAGTGGGCCCGGCCCTGCCCGCGGGCGGCGCCGGTGACCAGCACTACCTTTCCGGACAGTTCGGGTGGGGTGGCGGTGGGGCTCGACATGGTGGGAGTCCTCCTGTGATCGGTGGCGGCCCCTGCGGGGTCTTTCGCCCTGCGGCATGCTGGAAGTCCGACGTTTACATAGTGATAGGTAGTGATCATCATGCTCGAACGGACTCTGGTCCTCGTGGATACCTCGTATCTCTTGGCTAGCTTCTACAACTCGTGGGAGGAGGGTGCACGCGGCCAGTTGGAGATATCCCTGGCCACGGTCGTGCACCGTTTAGATCAGGTGGCCCACGGTCTCGTCGACCAGCCGGTACAACGGCAGAACTGGTACGACGGGATTCCGGATTCCGGCCCGCACCGGTACCAGCGCACGCTCCGGGTGATCGAGGGCGTGCAGCTGCGTGCGGGGCAACTGATCGAGTGGGGCGAGCGGCGCACTCAGAAAGCCGTCGACACACTTCTCGTCGCGGACATGATCCAGGCCGCCTACAAGGGCCAGTGTTCGGACATGGTGCTGGTCACCGGTGATGCCGACATGATCCCCGGGGTCCGGGTCGCCGTGGACGCCGGGGTGCGGATGCATCTGGTGGGCTTCGGGTGGGATTCCATCTCCTCGGCGTTGCGACACGCCTGCGACACCACGCTGGTGCTGGATCCGCGCACGGATTTTCACGACGCCATGCAGATCAGGGTTCTGGAGGGGCCGATCCCGCCCAAGGTCCGGTCCTCGTCCGAGCGTCCCACCGCACCGGGTGATGACGGCAGCGAGCCGGAGGGCGAGGAGTCGGTGGGGATGGTAGAGGTGGATCTGCGCCCCGATCGTGCGTCCGCCACCTCGGTGGCCGATGAGACACGCCTGACGATCGCCGACGAGGAACGGGCTGCCGATGCGGAAGAGCTGGCGGCCGACGCACAGGACTGCGCGGCGATCGCCGAGCGTGGGGTGAGGTCGGGCCCCGGGTCGGAGCCGGTGGCCACGGAACCCGTAGCGGAGCCCGGGGGCGACCGACCCCCATCGCCGTCCCCGGGCCGGCCTCAGGCGGAGGCCTCGACGCCGGGCGCCCCGTCCAACGGGTCCTCGCGTCCGAGTCCGTCGATGATGGCGCCCCACCGCCGTCCGCTGCGGTCCAAGTTCGTTCCGCTGTCGGAGGAGGTGTGGACCTCGTCCGGCGAGCAGACGCCGTTCGACGTGGGCCAGCAGTATGCGACCTGGTGGTATGAACAGGCCGCGACCGAGGAGCAGCGCGATCAGGCCCACCTGCTCTCCGGGGGAGTGCTCCCGCCTGCGGTGGACCGCCCGCTGCTGCAGTTCGCGTGTCAGATGCTCAACGAGTTCACCCTGACCGAGGCGCAGCGGGTTCGTCTGCGCGACGGATTCCATGAGGGGATCCGCGCGGTCCTGCTCAAGCATCGCTGACCCAGGCGGGACGAGGACGTCAGGGCCGAGGCGTCAGAAGGGCGGGGGATCGCGGTCGTCGACGTCGGACCCGTCCCCCCGCGGCGCCGCGACGTTCTCGCGGCGCCGCGCGGCTATGCGGCACGCGCGTCGGTACCAGTGTGTGCTGAGAGGCCGGGGCCGGAGCCAGGGTCGCTCCGGGGACCCGGGGCCGGGCAGCGCTTCGAACCCGTTGCGGGTCAGGTCCCGCCACTTCGCCAGTGGTCCGTCTGGGAGAGTCGTGATGGTGTGACCACTCTCCGTGACGATGGTCAGCGTTCCGTCGCGCAGGAGCTGGTAGTACCAGGTGTGGAAGGTCTTGAACCTGTGGTGGCTCCGACAGAGGCACATGAGATTGGCCTCGACGGTCTGCCCGCCCCTGCCCGGTTCGGAGTGGTCGAACGGAACGACATGATCCACATCGCAGTCCTCGGCCGGGACCGAACATCCGGGGTGGCGGCAGGTTCCGTCGCGTAAACGGATCCGGCGGGCCAGCTCGGCGCTGATCCGGTAGCGGCGCGCACCGTCGGTCGAGTCCGCGGACCCTGCCTCGGGATCGGGGACGGAGATTTGGGCCCCGACGCTGCGGGCCAGCAGAGCGATCAACGCGTCGATCGACGCGGGCCCGCTTCGCGGGACGTACACCTCCGGCTCCTCGCCTGGACCGCGAGGGGCCAGGATGGTGATGATCGGTCTGATCTGCGGTGCGGAATCCCGTGCGGAGCGACCGGAGTCGCCGCTGGCATCGCTGTCGCCGGTGCCGAGGATCGCGTCGACGAGGGCGTCCGCGAGGTGCTGCTGGCGGGAGCGGGCATGCGGGTCGTACGCCGGCCCGGTGCCGTTGCGGACGGCGTCGATCCGGGCCTGCTTCTCGCGGTCGAGCCGCTCCCCGGCAGTGTGCTGGAGCGCGTCGTGGACCGCGGTGGCCTCGGTCGAGGTGAGGTGCGCGCGCAGCTCTGACATCCCGTCCGCCCCGCGACGGACGCTGACTCCGCGCTCGTGCCGCGCAGCCGCGCATCGTCTGGCGACGCCCTCCGGGTCGAAGGCAGCGATGATGCTGTCGGTCTTGGCCAGGATCGCGTGGCGACCGGGCCGCTCGCCGGATGCGATGGACTCGAGCAGCGAGTCCACGACCAGGCGGTGCACGACGTCCAGCACGGAGGGGTCGACCGTCCGCATCTGCCTGACGAGCATCACCGCCGTGCGCTCGTCCAGGAGGCCGGACCTCATGGCTTCGACGATCCCGGGGAACCCCATGACGAGATCCCGGGCCAGCGTGAGCATCGACGCAGCGCGGCGATGGTGGACCCCGTAGGTGGCGACCAGTTCGGCGCAGGCGACGTCGAAGGGGTCCAGCACGGCGTGGTCGCGCGGACGCGGGGGCCCATCGGGGTCGAAGTAGCCGGCCTCGACATCGCGGGCGAACTGCTCTTCCTCGCACAATGCGAGGAGATCGTGACAGGCCTGCAGGCGGGCTGCGGCAGCGCGGTTCTCGGCGCGGAGAGCGTCGAGGGCGGCCAGCCCGGCCGCTGCTATCCCCGAACCGTGTGCTGTCGGCATCCGCGTCCCCCTTCCCGGCAGCCCGGCAATCGCTCGTGTGTTCGATAGCGCAACACTAGCAACGGGGTACGACATGGCATCCTGACCAGGACTGATGCCACTGACG
>NZ_JADDKI010000241.1:0-4974 GCF_015356725.1 Dietzia sp. SYD-A1 | reverse complement strand
GCGCCGGAGGTGCGGCAGTGGAACTGATTGGCGCTGTGGAGCTCCGCGTGGTCGGTGCGGTGGACGTCGCGGCAGGAGTGGTTCGTCGTGCGGAAGTGGGGTCCGGGAGTGGGCGGGCCGAGGTGGTCAGCCCGGCCTGAGCGGCCGGAGCCTCGGACGAGACCGCCCGTATGTCGGTCCCTGCACCTTCTGCCGAGAGGATCGCGGCCACCGCTCCTCCGGTGACCCCCGCCAGTGCGAGACCGGCCAGTATGACCGCGGCGATGCCCGGACGGCGCGCCGCCCGCGCAATGTCGTTGTGCATGCCCGCCCTTGTCGTCGCGTCCGAAGTGTGCCGCCGGAAGCCTCGGCTTCCGGCGTGGGTGCTGCTGTGCTGATGCGGCGAGAACATTAAGGTGGCGTCCCCGGGTGGACAATTGCTTCGTCGACTAAGCATGACGGACCACGCGCGACACGTTGACCTGCTGATACATCGTCAACATCGGTCCGGCATCGTCGGCCCAGGTAGTGGGCCCGACACGACCGGTGAGGTGCGAAGAGTCGACAAGATGTGAATTCCCACATCATGGGCTACGCGTGACGCAGTTCACCGCCGCAGTGTTCAGTTGCGGTTCAGCCCGACCTCCGTAGGGTCGCGCCCATGACCAGCGTTCTCATGATCCTGTCCGCCGCCGACCACTGGACCCTCAAGGACGGATCCGCGCACCCCACCGGATTCTGGGCCGAGGAGTTCGTGACCCCCTACGAGGTGTTCACGGGCGCCGGTTGGGACGTCACGGTGGCCACTCCCGGTGGGCGCGCCCCGACGGTTGATCAGGCGAGCCTCGACGAGGGGGCAGGCGACCCGGAGACCCTCGAGAAGGTCAAGGCCTCACTCGACCGTCTCGAGCCGGTTCTCACCACACCCGTCGATCTCGCCTCCGTGGCCCACGAGGACTTCGACCTGGTCTTCTACCCGGGTGGACACGGCCCGCTCGAGGATCTGGCCGTGGACAGCGTGTCCGGCACCATTCTCTCCGAACGCGTCAGCGCCGGGTCACCCCTGGCACTGCTCTGCCACGCCCCGGCGGCGCTGCTCGCCGCGTCCGAGGACCCGGCGTCCTCACCGTTCGCCGGATACCGGGTCACCGGTTTCTCCAACGCGGAGGAGGAGCAGGTCGGTCTGGCCGCCAACGCCCCCTGGCTCCTGGAGGACAAGCTGGTGGAGCTGGGTGCCGACTACTCCAAGGCTCCCGAGCCGTGGGGTTCGTATGTCGTGGTGGACCGGAACCTCTACACCGGGCAGAACCCGCAGTCGTCCGCCGAACTGGCCGAGCGGCTCGTCGCGGACCTCGCCGGCTGAGCCGATGGATCACGTCGTCGACCAGCACGCGATCATCGACGGCCACCGCGTCGCCCACGGCGTCCACGGGGCCGGGGAGCCCGTGGTGCTGGTGCACGGCACCCCGTCGTCGTCGTACATCTGGCGGAACGTCGTGCCCCGGCTCGTCGACGCCGGGTACCGCGCCCACGTCTTCGACCTGCTGGGCTACGGCCTGTCCGAGAGGCCGCGCGACCCGGCCGTGGACACGTCCATCACCGGGCAGGTCGCCGTCCTCGAGGGACTTCTCGACCTGTGGGGGTTGGAGACGTTCCACCTGGTCGCGCACGATATCGGCGGCGGCGTCGCCCAACGGTTCGGGGTCCGCTCGGCCGAGCGCCTGCGCACGCTGACGCTGATCGACGTCGTGAGCTTCGACTCCTATCCCTCCGAGCGCACCCGGCAACAGATGGCCGACGGGCTGGAGGTGCTGGCGAAGAAGCCGGACGACGAGCACCGCGAGCATTTTCGGGAGTGGTTGCTGTCCACCCACAGCGACCCCTCGGGGTTCGACCCGGAGGCCCTTCGGATCTACGTGGACATCATCAGCGGTCCGATCGGTCAACCGAGTCTGTTCCAGCACCAGGTGGCGCACTACGACCCCGTCCACACCATGGAGATCAGCGACCGGTTGGACACGCTGGGCCGGGTCCCGGTCCAACTGATCTGGGGTGCGGACGACACCTGGCAGGTCATCGACCACGCCCACCGGCTGCAGCAGGCGATCCCGGGCAGCGCGCTGCACGTGATCGAGCAGTGCGGCCACTTCGCCCCGGAGGAACGCCCCGCCGAGGTGGCGGCCGCGCTCCGGGAGTTCCTAGGCGCGCACCGGGGTTGACCGCTCTCACGGCGGGCTGGGGTGCTCACGCCCTGGCCCCGGACGGGTTGTCACGCCGCGGGCGCCTCGGTTCCCTCCGCCCGTCCGTAGTGACCCGCCAACCAGGCACACACGATGAGCTGGATCTGGTGGAACAGCATCAGGGGGAGTACCAGGAGCCCGACGGGTTGGCCGACGAACAGCACAGCGGCCATGGGAAGCCCGGTGGCCAGTGACTTCTTGGACCCGCAGAACTGCACGACCCTCTTGTCCCGGTCGGCGAACCCGAGCGCGCGGGAGATCAGTTCGGTCAGCCCCAGCACCACCGCGAGCAGGACGCAGCACGCGGCGATCAGCCACGTCAGCTGGGCCGGTCCGACCCTCAACCAGATGTCGTCGGCGACTCCCTCGGAGAACGCCGCGTAGACGATCAGGACGATCACCGACTTGTCGAACAGCGCCAGCCGCCTGATCCTGGAGATGACCGGCAGGACCCAGCGTCGCAGCAGCTGGCCCAGCACGAACGGCAGCAGCAGCTGCAGGGCGATCTTCCCGACCGAGTCCCACGTGATCACCACCGCTCCGTCCCTGGTCATGAGGGCGAAGACCAACAGGGGAGTGAGGACCACCCCGAGGAGGTTGGACACCGACGCCGAGACCACGGCCGCGCTGACGTGGCCGCGGGCGATCGCGACGAACGTGATCGAGGACTGCACGGTCGACGGCACGAGCGTGAGGAAGAGGAACCCGGCGGCCAGCGGCTCGCCGAGCACCGGCGTGAGGGCCCAGCTGCCCAGCAGGCCGAGTGCCGGGAACAGCAGGAACGTCGCGGCGAGCACCACGGAGTGCAGCCGCCAGTGCCTGAGGCCGGCCAGGAGTTCGCGGGGTTCCAGCCGCGCGCCGTAGAGGAAGAACAAGACGGCGATCCCGATGGTCGTGATCCAACCGAGCGCTGTGGCGGCCCCGCCGGTGGCCGGCAACAGCGCCGCCACCACGACGGCGGCCAGGATCGCCAGGATGAACGGCTCGATCCGGAGGCGTCGCAGGAATCTCATCGGCCCATCTCACCACTCCGCGGCACGGGAGGTCTGGGCGAGGCCCCGGGACGGGTGAGGTCCCGGCAGGCGCGGGACCCCCGGTGCCGCCCGATAGGCTCGGAGCATGACAGACACCGCCCGCCAGGGATGGCGGCCCAGGTCGCTACGCGACGGAGAGGAGCCGGATCCGCGGTTCACGCTCGCCAACGAGCGGACCTTCCTGGCGTGGATCCGCACGAGCCTCGGCCTGATGGCCGGCGCCGTGGCGATGGAGGCCTTCGCCGGCGACGAGATCCCTGAGATCATCCGGACCCCGCTGGCCTGCGTACTCCTCGTGATGGCGGCGCTGCTGGCCACCGTGTCGTTCCGACGCTGGATCCGGATCGAGGCGTCCATGCGTCACAACAGGCCGCTTCCGGTCCCGCAGGCGTCGATCCTCCTGGTGCTGGGCATCGCGACCGGTGCGATCCTGCTGGTCGTCGCGATCCTCGGCGGCACCATCGCATGAGCGCCCCGCGGCGGCGGATCGGCGTGCGCCCGGAGGCCGTCCCGCCCGACGTCGGACTCCAGGCCGAGCGCACCAGCCTGTCGTGGGCTCGGACCTGGGCCGTGGTGACCGTCAACATCATCCTCGTGGCCAAGCTGATCGCGGAGACCGCGTGGATCTGGGCGGCCGTCTTCGCCACCCTCTTGGTGGTCCCGCTTCTCGCGCTGCTCAGGGTGCAGCGGCACCACGAGCAACGGGTGGGGCGGTTCGTCCGGGCTGGCGAGGTCCAGCAGACCCAGGCCCGCTACAACATCGGGCTTGTGGTGATGGTGCTGGTGATGGCCGGGTGCGGCCTCGCCGCCGTCCTGGCGCGGGTGCTGTCGTAGCAGGAGCACACGGCCCGGGGGACATCCGCACCCGCACCTGGCCCGGGACGATCGGCGCCGATCAGGTGTTCTTGAGTCGACCGCTCAGGGCGTCGCGGAGCCGGTCCACCATGCCGACACCGGGCCCGAGCGTCATGTGGAACAGCTCGGAGTGCGGCGATCCGGGGTGCGGCCGGGTGGGGGCGATGGTCTTGGCCGCCTCGACCTTGCGGCCCAGGTCGAGCAGATCCTCGGCGGAGACGGCCGCCCGCAGCTTGGGGAACTGGTCGGTCTCCTCGTCCTCGGCGTGGTGGTCGAGAAGCTCCTTGAACCGCTTGACCAGGGCCATGAACTCGGCGCTCTCGGCATCCACGCCCTCGAGTTCCTTCATCACCTCTTCGATCTCCTGGTGCTCCTCCTTGTCGTGCTCGACCTCCTCGGTGCCGTCCGGGACCTCGCGCTCGTAGACGGGGTAGACGAACAGCTCCTCGGCCACCGAGTGCCGGGTCACCTCGGCGATCACGGAGTCGGCCAGCGAACGGCGCTCCTTGGGGTCGGTGGTCTCCTCGATCATCTCGATCAGCCCGATCATCTCGCGATGGTCGGCGGTGAGGATGTCGACGACGTCCTTGTTGGACTCTGTCGTGGACTTCTGGGCCATGGCGAGCTCCTTCACGGTGTGGGTCGGATGGACCTCTGACCGTAGGCAGCGTGCGGGAAGCGGGCCACCGGTCGGGCCGGGACGCGGGCCCCCACCCGGGCCTCCACGCGGGCCCCACACCGGTCTCCCCGCGCTGTCCTACCGGGTGGTGGCGCTCTCCGATTCACACATGCCCTGCAGGGCGCACGATCCGCAGCCGCCGGTCACGCCGCAGTCGGCGGCGGGGTCCGCGGGGTCGGTGGGGGAG
>NZ_JADDKI010000240.1:0-3594 GCF_015356725.1 Dietzia sp. SYD-A1 | reverse complement strand
GAGCTGAGCGTGCGGCTGCTGGCCCGGCTCGACGAGCTGATCGCCTCGGCCGGAGCCGACCGTGACCGGCTGGCGTCCGCGCGGACGGAGGCCTCCGACCGGGTTGCCGCGCTCCGGACCGAGCTCGCAGCCGCGGAGTCCGAGGTCACCAGGCTCGGGGACGCCGCGCACCGCGACGAGGTCGTCCGGGCCCAGCTCAAGGTCAAGGTGTCCGAACTCGAGTCCGCGGTGCTGGAACGCCATGGCATCGAGCCCGAGGCACTGGTCGCGGAATACGGACCGGAGGTGCCGCTTCCACCGTCCTCGCTCGAGATCGAGGAGTACGAGGCGGCCCGCGAGCGCGGTGAGGACGTCACCCCGCCCCCGCCGATGCCCTACCACCGCGCCGAACAGGAGCGTCGGCTGAAGCAGGCCCAGAAGGATCTCGCGACCCTGGGCAAGGTCAATCCGCTGGCGCTCGAGGAGTTCGCCGCTCTCGAGGAGCGGTACGCGTTCCTGTCCACCCAGCTCGACGACGTCAGGAAGGCCCGGGCCGACCTCGAGGGGGTGATCGACGACGTCGACGAGAGGATCGAGCAGATCTTCACCGAGGCGTGGGTGGACGTCGAACGCGAGTTCCGGGACGTGTTCTCCGTGCTGTTCCCCGGCGGAGAGGGCCGGTTGATCCTCACCGATCCCACGGACATGCTGGCCACGGGCATCGAGGTCGAGGCCCGGCCGCCGGGGAAGAAGGTCAAGCGGCTGTCCCTGCTGTCCGGGGGGGAGAAGTCGCTGACGGCCGTGGCGATGTTGGTGGCGATCTTCAAGGCCCGGCCCAGCCCGTTCTACGTGATGGACGAGGTCGAAGCCGCGCTCGACGACACCAACCTGCGCCGACTCATCGGATTGTTCGAGCAGCTGCGGGAGACAAGCCAGCTCATCGTGATCACCCACCAGAAGCCCACGATGGACGTGGCCGATGTGCTCTACGGGGTGTCCATGCAGGGTGACGGCATCTCCAAGGTGATCTCCCAGCGCATGCGCTGACGTTCGGCGGGCCTCGCGGTGCCGGGCGTCAGGAACGCCTGAACAGCGCGCGGAGACGCTCCCGGTTGACCACCGCGATCGCCCGTAGCGGGATCCCCGCCGGGCACACCGTCGAACACTCGCCGTAGAGGGAGCAGGACCCGAACTCCTGATCCGCCGCGCGGACCATCTCGCGCGCCCTCGAACCGCGTTCGCGGCTCGCCACCGGCATGAGGGCCAGATGCCCCAGCTTGGCACCCACGAAGAGATTCGCCGATCCGTTGGGGCAGGCGGCCACACACGCGCCGCAGCCGATGCAGGCCGCCAGATCCAGTGCGGTCTCCGCCTCCTGGTGGCCCTGGGACGTCACATCGGCGTCGGGGGCCGCCCCCGCGGGCAGCGACACGTGGGCCCCGGCCTCGGCGATCCGGTCGAGCGCGGAACGGTCCACCACGAGGTCCCGGATCACAGGGAACGCTGCCGAGCGCATCGGTTCGATGCGCAGGGTGTCGCCGTCGGAGTAGGCGTCCAGGCGCTGGTGGCACGAGGGGGTGTTCTCCGCGGGGCCGTGCGGACGGCCGTCGACGCTCACCCCGCACGCGCCACAGATCCCCTCCCGACAGTCGGAGTCGAACGCCACCGGCTCCTGCCCGTCATCGATCAATCGGCCGTTGAGCACGTCGAGCAACTCGAGCAGGCTCATCTCCGGTTCGGCGTCCGGGACGGCGTACTCCTCGTACGCGCCGGTCTCCTCGGGACCGGACTGCCTCCACACGCGCAGGGTCAGTCTCACGATGCCGTCCTCATGGCCGTCCCGGGTGCGGTTCTCATCGGTAGTCCCTCGTCGTGAGCTCGACCGCGGTGAACTCGAGCGGTTCGGCGTGGCGGGTGAACGTGCGCGGGCCGCCCCGGTCGTCGCCCTCGGACCCCCAGACGGAGACGAATCGCCACTGGTCGTCCCGGCGCAGTGCCTCACCGCCCGGGGTACGGTGTTCGTCGCGGAAGTGGGCACCGCACGACTCGTCGCGGTCCAGGGCGTCGACGCACATCAGCTCGGCCAGCTCCAGGTAGTCGGCCGTCCGGCCGGCCAGTTCGAGCACCTGGTTGAGGTGCCCCCCGGTCCCCGTCACCCGCAGGTCGGACCAGAACCGGGTCCGCAGGTCGCGGATCCGATCGATCGCGGTGGAAAGACCTTCGGCGGTGCGGGTGACCCCGCACCCGGCGTAGAGGATCTCGCCCAGTTCGCGGTGGAAGTGGCCGGGTCCGGTCGAGCCGCCCACCGCGAGCAGCGCATCCACGCGGCCCCGGGCACGGGCCACGGCGGCGGTGACCACCTCGTCGTCGTCGTCCGGGGGGTGGTCACCGAGGCGGGCGGCCAGGTGCGCCGACACCGAGTACGGGAGGGTGAACCAGCCGTCCACGCAGGCGCTGAGCAGGGAGTTGGCGCCGAGCCGGTTTGCGCCGTGATAGGCCCAGCCACACTCGCCGCCCACGAACAACCCGGGGATCGAGGTCTGGAGGTCGTAGTCGCTCCAGAGCCCTCCCATGGTGAAGTGGCAGGTGGGAGCGATGCGCATCGGAACGGAGTACGGGTCCTCGCCGGTGGCGTGGGAGTACATGTCGAAGAGGTTGCCGTAGCGTTCGGCGATCCGTCGCCGCCCGCCGCCCGCGAGAGCCTCCCGGAAGTCCAGGTAGACCGAGTTGTGCCGGGGGCCCACCCCACGCCCGTCGCGGAGCTGCGCGGTGATCGCCCGTGAGGCCACGTCGCGGGGGACCAGGTTGCCGTAGGCGGGGTAGCGGCGTTCGAGGAAGTAGTCGCGATCGGAGTCCGGGATCTCGCCGGGCAGCCTGTCGTCGCCGGCGCGCAGCGGCACCCAGATCCGGCCGTCGTTGCGCAGTGACTCGCTCATGAGGATGGTCTTGGACTGCCACGCCGAGTCCTTGGGCAGGGCGGTGGGGTGGAACTGCACGAACGACGGCGAGGCGAACAGCGCCCCCCGCTGGTGAGCCCGCCACACGGCCGAGGCGTTGGAGTTCACCGCGAGCGTGGAGTCGTGGAAGACGTTGCCGTAGCCACCCGTCGCCAGCACGACGGCGTGGGCGGTCTCGGCGCGGATGCGTCCGGTGACGAGATCGCGGACCACGACTCCGTGACATCCGGCCTCGTCGACGATCAGATCCAGCATCTCGTGACGGGTGTGCAACCGCACCGAGCCGGCCCGGATCTGCCGCTGGAGGGCCTGGGTGCCGGCGATCTGGAGCTGCTGCCCGGTCTGTCCGCGGGAGTAGTAGGTCCGTGAGACCTGGACCCCGCCGAACGATCGCGTGGACAACACGCCCCCGTACTCCCGCGCGAACGGGGTGCCGATCGCCGAGAAGTGGTCGATGACGCGCGCCGACTCCTCGCCCAGCCTGAACGCCTCGGCCTCCCTGCCCCGGAAGTCACCACCCCTGACTGTGTCAACGACGAAGCGGTGCAGACTGTCGCCGTCGACCCGCCGCGCGCGGGCGGCATTGATCCCGCCCTGGGCGGCCACGGAGTGCGCGCGCCGCGCAGCGTCGTGGTAGGTCAGCGCGGTGACCCGATAC
>NZ_JADDKI010000239.1:0-7977 GCF_015356725.1 Dietzia sp. SYD-A1 | reverse complement strand
GAGGTGCGCGGGCGCAATGGTCCCGAGCCGCCGCACAAGTGTGCGGAATGCGGTCGAAGAGGACGCATAGGCCGAAGAGAACGCATAGGCCGAAGAGGACGCATAAGGCAGGGGGGCGAGGCTGACGTGCCGAAGCAGAGGGCGAAGCGGAGGCGGCCGGGGTGGGTTTGGGAGGCGCGGCAGAGGCGCTCCCTGCCAGGCCCCCCCGGCGACTAGAGGGCGCCGGACGTGAGGAGGTCCAGGACGCAGGCGGCGTCGTCGGCGATAGCGGAGAACCCGGCTTCACGAAGTTCGGCGTCGCCGATACCGCCCGTCCGCACGGCTACCGAGCGGATGCCCAGTTTGCCGGCTGCGATGGCGTCCCACGTCGCATCGCCCACCATGATCGCGTCCGCGGCGTCGACGCCCGAGCGCTCGAGGGCGATCGCCACGATGGTGGGATCGGGCTTGGCCTGGTCGACGTCCTCGCCCGTGGTCACGGCGTCCACGTGGTCGTCGACATCGAGAAGCTCCCGGGCCTGCTCGAACTCCGACGGTGCCGCCGAGGTCGCGAGCACGACGATCCACCCCCGCTCCTTGGCGCCACGGATGAGGTCGCGGCCACCGGGGAGCAGGCGCAGCGTCGCCTCCGCGTAGTACTCAGAATGCAGATCCTTGGCCCGGCTCGCCACGCGTTCGCGGTCCTCGTCGTCGTCGACACCTGCGAGATCCAGGAGTTCGTCCACCAGCGTGGACCCGTCCTTGCCGATCCGGTGGTGCACCTCCACGAACGGCACCGGCGCGCCGGCCTCGGCCAGGGCGCGGTGCCAGGTCCAGACGTGGACGTAGGTGGAGTCCACCAGGGTGCCGTCGACGTCGAGGAGGAGGGCGCGCGGTGTAGTGGTCATGCGTCCGACCGTGCACCGCCCTCGGGAGGCCGGCAACCGGTGGCCCCCGCCCGGGTGTCAACCGGTGGCCCCCGCCCGGGTGGCGACCGGTGGCGACAAGCCCGGGCCCGGCGCACCCTCGGAACCATGACACGTTTCGGATACACGCTCATGACCGAACAGTCCGGCCCCAAGGAACTCGTCCGCTACGCCGCCAAGGCCGAGCAGGCGGGATTCGACTTCGAGGTGGCCTCGGACCACTACTTCCCGTGGCTGTCCTCGCAAGGCCACGCGCCGTACGTATGGAGTGTCCTGGGCGCCGTGGCTCACGTCACCGAGAGGGTGGACCTGTGCACGTATGTCACCTGCCCGATCCTGCGCTACCACCCCGCGGTGGTGGCACAGAAGGCCGCGACCGTGCAGATCATGTCCGACGGCCGGTTCATGCTGGGCATCGGCGCGGGGGAGAACCTCAACGAGCACGTGGTGGGTCAGCGGTGGCCCTCGGTCGACGAGCGACACGAGATGACGGTGGAGGCTCTGGAGATCATCGGCGAACTGTTCGACGGCGGCCTGGTGACCTACTCCGGCGAGCACTTCCGCGTGGACTCGGCCCGGCTGTGGGACCTGCCCGAGAAGCGGGTGCCGATCGGCGTGGCAGCCGGCGGGGAGAAGGCCGTCGGCCGGCTCGGGCCGCTCGCCGATCACCTCATCGCCACCGAGCCGGAGCCCGCCCACATCGAGAACTGGAACGCGCTCGAGGGACGGAAGAACATCGGTGACGGTGCCCGGGCCATCGCCCAGATCCCCATCAGTTGGGATCCCGAGTCCGAGAAGGCGGCCGTCGAGCGGGCGCACGACCAGTTCCGCTGGTTCGCCGGGGGCTGGGCCGCCAACGCCGACCTGCCCACCACCGCCGGATTCGCCGCCGCCACCAAGTTCGTCCGCCCCGAGGACGTGGCCGAGCAACTTCCCTGCGGTCCCGACCTGGACGCGATCGTCGAGAAGATCCAGCCCTACTGGGAGGCCGGGTACACGGACGTCGCGCTGATCCAGATCGGCGACTCCACCCTGGACCGGTTCCTCGAGGAGGCCGCCGAGCCGCTGCTCGCGCGGTTGCGGGAGGCCTCCCCGAACTGAGGCAGGCCGATCCCCGCCGTCGAATGGCTGGCGGGCCTCTCTCGGGCGGGGCCTGCTGGATGGCGGGGCGCGGTTCTAGTCGCCGGCTCCGGGCAGGTAGTCGTTGGTCGTGGCGGCGGCACCGTCGACCTCGGTCTCCAGCAGCCCGTTCTGGTACATCCACCTCGCGTATGCCGCCCAGTCCTCGTCCGACTGCCGACCGAAATCGTCCTCGGGTAGCAGCTCGAGCGTGGCGTCGATCATCATCTCCAGGATGTCCGGGTCGTAGGAGCCCTGGGTCTCGGGGGTGAGGGCGTCGATCGCGACCTGCCGGTCCCGCAGCGCCGCGGCCTGACCCTCCGCGGTCCCCGCGAGGAAGTGCCGCACCCGCTCGGCGTAGTCGGCGTCGTCGGCGAGGCGGGTCGGGTTGGCGATGATCACCAGTTCCGCGTAGTCCGGCACCCCGAGTTCGGTGGCCGGCAGCACCACGACGTCGCCCTGAGCGGTGAGCTCGACGCCCTCGATGTTGCGGAATGCTCCGAAGATCGCGTCGACCTGGTCGGTGAGGAGCGCCTGGTTGAGGCTTTGCTGCACGTTGGGGGTGGAGATCGAGCCCGGGTCGACCCCGGCCTCCCGGGCGATGAAGTCCAGAGTCGGCTGTTGGGACGCCAGACCCGACAGCCCCACGGTCCTGCCCTCCAGGTCGGCCGCGGTGGTGATCCCGGACTCCGTCCTGGCGATCAGCGAGGTCAGCGAGGTGGGGATCAGGGCGGCCACCGAGATCACGTCGAGGCCCTGTTCCGCGGCGATGAGGGTGTCGGGCTCATACGAGATGGCCAGGTCCGCCCGCCCCAGGGACACCTCCCGCGCGGCGTCGGCCGTGTTGGCGGGCGTCATGAACGTCACGTCGACGCCGGCGTCGCCGTACGCGCCGGTGTGCTGCGCGGTGTACAGCGCCACGTGATCGGGATTGGGGCTCCAGTCCAGCAGGACACTCACCGGTGCGGCTCCGGTCTCGGTCGTGTCCGCATCGTCCGAAGCCGCCTGGCATCCGGTCAGGGCCAGCACGGCAGCGGCCGCGATCGCGACCATGCGGACGCCGGGTCGGGTGACGCCCGGTCGGGTGACGGTCCGGCGTGGGGCCGCGCTGGTGGATGTGTGCGTCATGATGGGGTCCTTTCCCCGGTGGGGGTGTTCCACGGGCAGATGAGTCGTTCGAGGATGGTCACGGTGGCCAGCAGGACGCTGGACATGATCGTCAGCACGACCACCTGGGCGAAGACGAAGTCCGTCTGGAGACGCGGGATGGCCTGCAGCATGAGGTACCCCAGGCCGTTGGTCGCCCCGGTGTACTCGGCGAACACCGCGGCCACCGGCGCGAACGTGACCGAGACGCGCAATCCGGCGAACCCGCGGGGCGCGGCGGACGGCAGACGAACCCGCCAGAAGAGCGACCACCGGGTGGCGTGCAGGCTCCGCAGCGTGTCGATCACCCGGGCGTCGACGGCCCGCACGCCGGAGAGGAGGTTGAGGGCAACGGGGAAGAAACACAACAGGGCGACGACGATGACCTTCGGCGCCATCCCGTACCCGAGGGAGATCGTCAGTAGCGGACCGATCACGATCACCGGGATGGCCTGCGAGGCGACCAGCAGTGGGGTCATGGCCTGACCGATGGTGGGCACGAACGCGCTGATGATCACGACGATCACCGCGACGACCACTCCGAGGACCACACCCAGGAGGGTCTCGGAGGCGGTCAGCAGCGTGGCGGAACCGAGCCGGTCGGGCCAGGTGGTCACGAGCGAGTCGAGCACGGCGCCGGGCGCGGGGATGACGTAGGCCGGAACGAGTTCGAGCGCGGTGATCGTGATCCACGCGGCGAGGACCAGCAGGATCGTCACGCAGGCGGGAGCGGCGGATCGGAGGACTCGGATTGTCATAGGGCGGCTCCGCCGTCGGCCAGGTGGGATTCCCGCGCCAGGGCCTGGAGCACGTCCTGGCGGGTCGCCGCGAATCCCTTGTCGCCGAGCAGGGCCTCGCGGGGGCGGTCGTCGCCGAACCACCCCGGCCAGGTGGACACCACGCGCGCCGGGGCGTCGGCCTCGTGCCGTGCCAGCAGGACCACACGTTCGGCGAGGAGCAGGGCTTCATCGACGTCATGGGTGACCATGACGAGGGTGGCCGGCGTCCCGGCGAGGGTCTCGCGCAGCCATTGCTGGACGTCGGCGCGGGTGATCGCGTCGAGCGCACCGAGCGGCTCGTCCGCCAGCAGCAGGGGTTTGCGAGCGAGCAGTGCGCGCGCGAGTGCCGCGCGCTGGCGCATGCCCGCACTCAGAGCCGACGGACGGGCCCCCGACCAGGCGCCCAGGCCCAGGCGGTCCAGCAGTTGCTGGGCTTCGGCGCGGGCCACGCGCCGGCGCTCCCGCTGATTGCGGAGACTGATCGCGACGTTGTCGAGCAGGGTCATCCACGGCAGCAGGCTGTCGCCCTGCGGCATCAACGCGCAGTGCTCCAGGCGCCGGCCGGGCCGGCGTTCGTCCAACACGGAGACGGTCCCGGTCGTCGGTTCGGTCAGGCCGGCGATCAGCGACAGCAGCGTGGACTTGCCGCAGCCACTGCGCCCGACGACCGCGATGTGCTGGCCCACCGGGACGGACAGGCTGAGGTCCGCGAGAACGGGCCGGCGTGCTCCCGGGTAGGTGTGGCCCAGACCGTCCAGCGCCACGGCCGGAACTGCGGGGCGACTCAGCACGGCGTGCACCAGGACCGCGGCGTGCACAGGGGTGGCCGCGTGCACCAGGACCGCGGCGTGCACAGGGATGGCCGCGTGCACCAGCGCATGTGACATCCCTCCGCTCGTGTGAACGAGTTCAGGTTCAGCGGGTGTGATCTCAGCCCCGTTCGGTAGGGGCACCCCGTGTCATCGACGCCGATCCTGTGGATCAGCTCGAAGTGCGAACTTACCACCCTGCGCTGCCCGGCGAGTGGTCACATATGCGCGGCTCCGGCGGATCCCCACCTGGGGAAACGTGAACAGAATCGACCGCGCGACGAGGGGGGCCAGATGCCGAGGGCGGGCGGCGGCAGGCGGGGTGCTGCGGCAGGCGGCCGGCTTGGGCCCGGTGTCACGCCGGTCAGCGCCGCTGATCTGCGCAGAAGTGTGCGCCCCCGAGAGGATTCGAACCCCTGACCAGCCGGGTAGAAACCGGATGCTCTATCCACTGAGCTACGGAGGCCTGCGACGCCCGCGTCCGGCGTCGCCGGAAGGATGATAGCCGATCCGGGGGTGTGCGCCGCAGCCGCGAATCGGCCCGGGGCGATCGGGTTAATACGATGGTGGCCATGACGTCGTCCAAGTCGACACCCGCCCGCGCCGGAACGCTCACGACCCGCAGCGTGGTCCCCGTCGTGATCCTGCTCGCGGTGGTGGCCGCCGCGGTGGTGATCCCACTGTCGGGCATGTCGACGGAGGTGGCGCTCGCGCTGGTGGGCGTCCCGGACCCGGGCGTCCTCACCACGGCCGGGCTCCCGGCGGTCCGAGCGGTGGGCGAGCTGCTCGCCGCGGTGGCGGTGGGGACGGCCCTGTTCGCGGCGTTCTTCACCCCGCCCCAGAAGGACAAGACCCTCGACGTGGACGGGTACCGATCGCAGCGGATCTCCTCGTGGGCCAACATCTCGTGGGCGGTGGCCGCGGCTCTGCTCATCCCGCTGACCCTGTCGGACGTCTCCGGCCGCACGTTCTGGGCGGCGCTGCCTCCGGACCAGTGGATCGTGGCGATCAACCAGATCGACGTGGCCTCGTCCTGGCGGTGGGCGGCGGTGATCGCGCTGGTGGCCGGGATCGGTCAGCGGCTCACCGTGAGCTGGCGCTGGTCGGTGATCTGGTTGGGCGTGTCGGTGCTCTCGCTCCTGCCGGTGGCGGCCACGGGGCACGCCTCAGGGAGCACCGCGCACGACATCGCCACCAACTCGCTGATCATCCACCTGTTCGCCGCCGCGTTCTACGTGGGCGGGCTGGTCGCCGTGCTGGCCCACACCATGCGGGGCGGCTCCCGCGTGGCCCTGGCCCTGCGCCGCTACTCGGTGGTGGCGACCATCGCGATCATCGCGCTCGGGTTCTCCGGCATCATCAACGCGCTCGTGCGGCTGCACCCGGCCGACCTGTTCTCCTCCACCTACGGGCTGCTCGTGGTGTCCAAGGCGCTCCTGCTGGTCCTGCTCGCGCTGTTCGGCCTGGCCATCCGCCGCCGGATCATCGCCAGGATCGAGTCCAGATCGGCAAACGCTCCCGTCGACCGGCCGACCCTGGTGCGGATAGCGCTGGTCGAATCCGTGGTGATGGCGGGCACGATCGGGCTTTCGGTCTCGCTCGGTCGCACCCCGCCGCCGGCGCCGCTGTACGTGCCCACTCGTCAAGAGGCGCTCCTGGGTTTCGAGCTCCCCGGGCCGTTCTCACTCGGCACCGTGTTCGGGGTGTGGCGCTTCGACCTGGTGCTGGGCCTGGCCGCGGTCATCCTGCTGAGCCTGTACGTGTGGGGCCTGATCACACTGCGTCGCCGCGGTGACACCTGGCCGGTGGGCCGAACCGTGGCCTGGGTGCTCGGCTGCGTGATCCTGTTCCTCACCACCAGTTCTGGCATGGGGATGTACATGATGGCCGACTTCGCCAGCCACATGGTGGGGCACATGCTCATCTCGATGCTCGTGCCGGTGCTCCTCGCACTCGGCGGGCCGCTGACCCTGGCGTTGCGGGCGCTCCCGGCCGCGGGGCGTGGGAACCCGCCCGGGCCCCGTGAGTGGATCGTCGAGTTCATCAACAACCCCCTGTCCCGCTTCCTCACCCACCCGATCGTGGCCTCCGTGCAGTTCGTGGCGGGTTTCTACATCATCTACTTCGGCGGGTTCTACGAGGGCCTGGCCTCAGAACATCTGGGCCACATGTTCATGAACGTGCACTTCCTCATCAGTGGGTACCTGTTCTACTGGGTGATCATCGGTGTCGACGCCGCACCGCGGCACTTCTCGCCGCTCTACAAGCTCATGGTGCTGCTCAGCTCGCTGCCGTTCCACGCCTTCTTCGGCATCATGCTCATGAACTACAAGACCGTGCTCGCCGAGAACTGGTACGGCGGGATCGGACTGCCCTGGATCCCGGATCTCCTTCAGAGCCAGCAGGTCGGCGGCGGGGTCGCGTGGGCGGCGGGGGAGATCCCGCTGTTCATCGTCATGTTGGCCCTGGCGTGGCAGTGGTACCAGAGCGACATGCGGGACGCCCGGCGCGGCGAGCGCCAGGCCGAGCGTGACGACGACGCCGAGCTCAAGGCCTACAACGAGATGCTCAGCGCGATGTCCCGGGCGGACCGCAAGTCCTGAGGAGCGACCACCTCGTCGTCGTCGGGCCCGCTTCTGCACACCCTGCCCGTCCCTCCACAGACCGGGCGCCGCGAGCGGCGCGACCGGGTTTCGACGACGACGAGGTGGGGCACGCTCTGGGGCACGAGGCCGACGCACGGTCGGCCCGAGTGTGACAGGAGCGAGACCATGAACGAGACCCACACCACCGTCCGCGGAACCGTGATCACCGCCCCCACCACCCGCCGGGTCGGCGAGGACTCGGTCCTTTCCTTCCGGGTGGCCAGCAACACCCGCTACCAGGACCGCGACACCGGGGAGTGGAAGACGGGCGGCACGCTGTACTTCTCGGCCAATTGTTGGGGCAGGCTGGGCCAGCGGGCGTCCGGGACGCTGGTCAAGGGCGACGGCATCATC
Source organism: Dietzia sp. SYD-A1 (assembly GCF_015356725.1). NCBI lineage: Bacteria > Bacillati > Actinomycetota > Actinomycetes > Mycobacteriales > Dietziaceae > Dietzia > Dietzia sp. SYD-A1. Next base: position 220 of record NZ_JADDKI010000239.1, on the reverse strand, counting down.
GTCCAGGGCCGCCTGCTGACCAACGAGTACGAGAAGGAGGGCAGGATCCAGCGGGATCTGGAGATGCGGGTCACCGCACTGGGACCGGACCTGTCCCGGATGGACGTGACGATGCGCAGGGCCCAGACCGAGGGATCCGGGCCGGCTCCCGAGGGGGAGGGGCCGGGCCGGATCCCTCGGTCTGGGCCCTGCGCATCGTCACGTCCATCCGGGACAGGTC
>NZ_JADDKI010000238.1:0-5097 GCF_015356725.1 Dietzia sp. SYD-A1 | reverse complement strand
GGTCGGGGCGGTGCTGGGGTCCTTCCGCCCCGGAGCCAGGGCCGCGGAGCTCGCCGGGACTCCCGTGCTGTTCCAGATCGCCGATCTGGACCGGAGTGCGCCGCCGCACGCGGCGAGTTCCGCGGCGTTCGCCGCCCGTGCCGAGGTGCGTCACTACCCGGGGGACCACTTCGACCTCTTCCCGGGCCGTCCGTGTCACGACCTCGCGGTCTCTCACGCGCTGCACTTCCTCCGGCGCCGGATGGGGTGACCGGCAGCTCCGGACTCCTCTCACCTTCTTGTTGACGCATCACCATCGAGCCGCTACTGTAGGTGATACAACAACCAGTTGCCCCGACGTCTCGTCGGGCGCCACCGAAGGAGACACCATGACCGCGACACTCACCGACCTCACCGGAACCTGGGACATCGACCCCACCCACACGCGACTCGGCTTCGTCACCCGCCACGCGATGGTCACCAAGGTCCGCGGGTCGTTCAACGACTACACCGGCACGGTCACCGTCCCCGCCGAGGGTATCGACGCCGCGACAGCCGAGGTCGTCATCACCGCCTCGTCGATCGACACCCGCAACGCCGACCGCGACGGCCACCTGAAGTCCAACGACTTCTTCGACATGGAGAACTACCCGGAGATCACCTTCCGCTCGACCACGATCGCGGCCAACGGCTCGGGCGGAGTGGACGTCACCGGCGACCTCACCATCAAGGGCACCACCAAGTCCGTGACGATCCCCTTCGAGTACGCGGGCACCGCCACCGACCCCTTCGGCAACCTCCGCGCCGGCTTCGAGGGCACCACGGTCATCAACCGTAGCGACTTCGGTCTGACCTGGAACGCCGCGCTCGAGACCGGTGGCGTGCTCGTCTCGGAGAAGGTCACCCTGGAGATCGAACTCTCGGCCGTCAAGCGGGCCTGACCCCCCGCCCCTACCGGACGACACCGCCCTCCACCTCGTACGAGGTGGAGGGCGGTGTGCTCACGCGACGACGACGAACACGGCGGAATGCGTGCCGTCGGCGTCTCGCCAGGTCCCGCTGAGCGTGCCGGGCGAGCCGATCAGCGGACAGTCCGCCTCGGCGTCGTTCTCCTCCGAGATGAGCCGGATGACCTCCGGTTCGGCAGCCGTCTCCGAGTCGCCGGACGCGCCGTCCCCACCGCCCCGGACATTGACGGGCGACGGGGAGACGGTGCCGTCCGCCACCGCCAGATGGTCGGCGGCGGTGTCGCGATGGCTGATCACCCGCAACACCTCCGACACGTACACGGGGTCCGCCGGTGCGTCGTACACCCAGCGCCGACCGAGAACGGAGTGCTCGAGTGTCCCGACCAGGGCGTCCTGCGCCCCCGGCAGTCCCGCTCCCCTATAGGTCACCGGGACGTGGTACGTCCGGACACCGTCCGTGACGAGGAAGGACTCCATGCCCACCTCGCCGTCGGGGTCGACGAACCGGTAGGAGGTCACCTGCTCCACTCGCGCCGGGTCCCCGTCGAACCAGGACTGGTGTCCGATCCATCCCCGGAGCAGCTCCAGCTTGCCCGGACGGAGGACGGCGTCATAGATCTCGGCGGTTCCACTCATGAGGTAAGCATCCCCGTAGCGACGCGGCGGGGCGGACACTCGGCGAGATGAAGAAGAATTTGTCCCGGCGCCGTCACTGCTGGGCACCGGCCGTTTTGCCTGCTCGTCCGCGAGCGCCGAGTGATGCGTATCACAGCCCCGGCCGCCCGTCGCCGTTATGGTCACCGCCGTGACTCCGGGAGAACCCGGCGCTCGATCGAAAGGTGACCACCATGAAGAAGACCATCGCCGTCATCGGTTCCGCCGCCGCCCTGTCCTTCTCCGGCGCAGGCCTCGCCGCCGCGCAGAGCGATCTCCCCGGCCTCGACGGCCTCGACAGCGGGTCGGTGGGTGTCCCCACGGCCGGTGAGACCGACCTCGACGACGTCGAGACGCCCGCCGAGGTCTCGGAGGTCGCGCAGCAGCTGTGCGGCACGATCTCCGCGTACGACTTCCTGGGCTCGGTCGGCGCCGTCGCCCCCGGCCTGTCGGGCGACGAGTGCGAGGCGAACGCCGATCTGGCCATCTCGACCGCGCTGACGGGTGACATCTCCGGCGCCGTCGACATCCTCCGTGGCATCGCCGCCGAGGTCCCCGGTGACACCGACGGCGACGACACCGTCGGCGACGACACCACCACCGGTGACGATGTCCAGACCGGCGACGACGACGCGGTCGCCGAGGACACGGTCGAGACCGACGCCTGACACGACCCACGCCTGACGCCCCTGGCGCCTGACTGCACGGGTCCGGCCCCGGTTTCCCTGGAGGAAACCGGGGCCCAGTCGTGTCAGTGGGTGCCCGCCACGTCTGCGGGTGCCCGTCGGGCCCGTGACCCTACGGGCTCTCGCCGCCGGTGGTGACGAGCTCTCCCATCAGCTGGTGGTCGATGTGACCGGGATCCGTCGACTCCATGAAGTCGACGAGGATCCGTTCGACCGCGGCGGGGTCCTCGACGTGCGGGTAGTGCCCGGTGCCCTCCACGATCGCGAGCCGGCTGCCGGGGATCGCCTCGTGGGTGGTGTGCCCGTGCGAGACGGGGATGATCGGATCGCGGTCTCCCCAGATCAGCTGGAACGGCAGTTGCGCCGCGAGGTACAGCCGGTTGCCGGCGGAGACCGCCTGGCCCTTGTTGTCCACGACCGCGCGGAGGGTCTTGAAGAACGCGCGTCGGTGCCCGGGCCGGCCGAGCGACTCGTACGCCGCCCAGGGCTCCTCGAGGGCGATCGCGCGGACGCCCTTGCCGGTGAGGAACCCGCGGGCCTTGTCCCCGGCGGCCACCAGGAACGGAGCCGCGGCCCCGGTGAGGATCAGTTCGGCGCCGGGGACGGCGAGCAGCCGCAGGATCCAGGTGACCTCCTTGCCCAGGCCGCCGCTGCCGATCAACGTGATGCGCTCGCAGAAGTCGGGGTACTGGTAGACGAACTGCAGGGCCACGCCGCCACCGAGGGACTGCCCGATCACCGTGCAGCGACTGATGCCCTTGACCACCAGCAGGTCCCGCAGAGCGGAGGCCAGGGCGCCGAGTGAGTAGTCGTCGAAGTCCAGCGAACTCTCCCCGTGGCCGGGCAGGTCGGGGGCGATGATGTGGAATCTCGATTCCAGACGGGGTATCAGCTCACGCCAGGTGACGGAACTCCCCGCCATCCCGTGGATGAGCAGCAGCGTGGGCTTTCCCTCGCCGGCTCCGGACTCGCGGTAGGCGAGTTCTCGACCGTGGAGCACTGTCTTCTGCATTTCGGGTTTCCGCATATCGCACTCCCCCTCGGGGATGGTCTCCGCGCCGTACCTCGTCGCCAGGAGTACCTCGGCCCATTGTGCGCCATCCGGGGCCGGGCGAGCAGTTCTCTCTATCACATCCGGCCCGGATGCTCATCCGAACGTCCGCACCAGGCGCCGGTGCCGGTGGTCGAACAGCGCCCCGACCAGCAGTCGGACGACCGATCCGGGAACCAGGGTCCGGGGCACGGCCCGCAGTGTGTCGGTGATCCTGGTCGAGTGGTCCCCCAGCGGGTCGAGTTCGCGACGGTGCTCCCACACCCGACACGATCCGAGCACCGATCGCTCCTGGAAATACCGTGGGGCCCGGAGCTCGACGAGCATCAGGTCGTCGTACTCCAGCGGCACGACCCCGCCCAGGAGGATCCACGCGCGCCCGAGCGGCCGGCCCAGCGGCACGTCCGCGATCGAGGCCCCCGCCAGTCGCGCCGGGATCCGCATCCGCAGGAGGGGCCGGAACTCGTCGCAGATCCCCTCCGCGGTCACCACGTGTGCCCACACCTCGTCCCGAGGGGCGCGGACCACGCTCGACCGCACCACCTCGACCGTCACGGCAACCGCACTCCCGAGATCGCGCGGGCGATCACCAACTGTTGGATCTGCTCGGTGCCTTCGAAGATGTCGTAGATCTTGGCGTCGCGGTGCATCCGCTCGACCGGGTACTCGCGGGTGTACCCGACCCCGCCGAGGATCTGGATCGCGCGCTCGGTGGCCCAGACGGCCGTCCGACCGGCCTTGAGCTTGGACATCGACCCCTCGGCCCGGGCCATGGGGTGCCCGGTCGCACCCATCCACGCCGCCCGGCGCACCAGCAGGCGGGAGGCGTCGATCTCCACCGCCATGTCCGCGAGAAGGAACGAGATGGCCTGGTTCTCGATGATGGGTCGGCCGAACACCACCCGGCCCTTGGCGTACTCGAGCGCGTACTCGTGCGCCGCCCGCGCGATGCCCACGGCCATGGCCCCCACGGTGGGGCGGGTCCGCTCGAACGTGGCCATGGCCGCCTGCCCGCCGGTCCGTTCGCCCTCCCGTGCGCGGGCCAGCTTCTCGTCGAGCTTCTCCTTCCCGCCCAGCAGCGCCGACCCGGGAACACGGACGTCGTCGAAGAAGATGTCCGCGGTCGCCGAGGCGCGCAGACCGTGCTTCTTGATCCTGGAGCCGGTCTCGATCCCGGCGGCCCCGGCCTCCACCACGAAGGCGGCCTGGCCCCGGGACCCGAGATCCGGGTCCACGACCGCCTGCACCACCAGCACCGAGGCCTCGCCGCCGTTGGTCACCCAGGCCTTCTGCCCGGAGATCACCCACTCGTCCGCGGCCTCGTCGTAGCGGGCCCGGGTGCGCATGTTGCCCACGTCGCTCCCCGCCTCCGGCTCGGACGAGCAGAACGCGCCGACCGCGGGGTCGGCCTCGCTGCCGTAGCAGCGGGGCACCCACTCGATGATCTGCTCGGTCGTCCCGGCCGAGGCGATCCCCGCCGCGGCGAGACCGGTGCCCATGATGGACAGACCGATCCCGGCGTCCCCCCAGAACAGTTCCTCGCAGAGGATGGGGTAGGACTGGCCGGTGGTGTCCTGCCGCAGGGTCGCCATGATCTCGTAGCCGTACAGCCCGATCCTGGCGGCCTCCTGGATGATCGGCCAGGGCGTCTCCTCGCGCTCGTCCCACTCGCGGGCGGCCGGCCGGATCACCTCCTCGGCGAAGGCGTGGGCCCAGTCCTGTAGCTCGCGCTGCTCCTCGGTCAGTTCCAGGCTGAAGG
>NZ_JADDKI010000237.1:0-8439 GCF_015356725.1 Dietzia sp. SYD-A1 | reverse complement strand
GTCCAGGGGTGCCACGGTGGACAGCCCCGAGTCCAGGAGGACGACGGTGCCGACGCCGGTGGACGCACGGGCGCGCAGGGTCCGCGCCGCCAGGGCCAGCGCCGCGAGGGGATCGGCCTGTTCGGTGGTGGCGGTCTGGGTGGCGAGGACGGTGTTGACGGTGATCTTGGTGCGATCCATGAGCTTGGACTTCTGCTTGCCCGAGGACGGCACGGGGGCCGGGGCGGCGTCGTAGAGCACTGCCGGGCGCCCCTCGACCGAGACCACCGACACCGAGTGGCCGGTCACCGCGGCCTGTCCGGCGATGTCGGCCAGATCCCCGCCGATTACGGGCGCGGGGGTGTTTTGGCGAACCCCCGCGGCGTAGGTGACGGCCCCGGGCTCGATGGTGCAGTCCCCGATGGTGACGGCGTGGGCTTGGGGCCCGGATCCGCAACCGGCCAGTCCGGCGACGACGATCAGTAGGGCGGCGACGATCAGGGGGACTGTACGGCGGCTGATGGTGGTCATGATGGTGACTCCTCGTCACTGGTCGGGAAGGGACGATCCACGGTCGGAGGTCCTGCCACACCTGTCAGGGACCGCTTCGAGCCGATGCCTGTCGAGCGCACCGTCGACCACACCTCCGGCGCCCCGAGCCGCAGCAGTCGACAGGGCCGCCGAGGGCCTCCCCGCTGGCCGGGGGGTGGATGCGTTCACACGGGAGCAGTCAGATGAGTGCTCGAGCCACCGTGGCGCAGGATGCGCCTTAGCGAAGCGGGGGTGTGGCTGGCGGCGTGTGGGGGGCCCGGCGGGGGGCGTCGTGGCCCCCCGCCCGGTCCCGTCAGTCGCGTGCAGTGGGGTCGGTCACGGGACCGCTGTAGGCGGGTGCGGACTCGGTGTGGGTCTCGGGTAGGAGCAGGCTGGTGCCCTCGGGGCGGGCCTGTGCGGCGGCGACCGCGGCCCGGACACGGTCGCGAGCGCGGTCGAACCGGTGGGTTAGCGATGCCTGGAGTCGCTGAGCCTGCAGTCGGCGGTCGTGGATGGTGGCCGTGCGGACCTTGAGATCAGTGGCCGCCTGGCCGGCGACGACGGCCGCCTGCCGTGCGCTCTCCTGGAGCCGGTCGGCGTTCTCGCGGGCGTGGCGGATCTCCCTGGCCTCGGAGAGGATGTGGGTACGCAGGACCGCAGTGAACACGCACACGCCGGCGACCAGGCCCATGAACGCCACGGTGATGACGAAGTCTTCCAGGACGTCGGTGGAGGCCAGCGCCGCGGGCGTGACCTGTCCGATCTGCTCCGAGCTGGCGGCGGCGAGGTGATCGTTCGCGTCGGCGGCGACCGCTACGGCCCGCCGCCACGCCACGGCCAGGATGAAGCCGGTGCCTCCAGCCAGCGTGAGCCACCCCGACCACCCGAGAAACGCACGGGGGGAGTGCTGGGATTCCGTCATCGTCAGTGAGGTGCGCCTCGCCTCGGCCACGGCGTTGCCGAGGTGGTGGAACAGCAGCACGTAGAGGACCAGAACTCCGGCGGACATGACGCGCGCCACCACGTCGCTGGCGTCCGGGAGGATCGTGGTCAAGGCGTCGGTGAACAGCTGCCACTCGATCACCGCGCTGGCCAGCAGCAACAGCACCACCCAGCCGAATATTTCGGCACGCAGGCTGCGGTCACTCCTGGTGACCAGATGAGTCAGCCGACGCACGTATCGGTCGGCCATCGCCTGGCGGCGGGCATTGGAGCCGGACCCCGCCGAGGCGAGATCGGCGGCGGTAGAGGGGGCCATGTCAAGGGCTGAGGCAAGAGGATGCATCGAAATGGGCCTTCCGGGGAGTGCCCCGGGCCAATCCCGGGGTCGCCTACCCCTCCCGGCAGGGATCCTTTCCCCCACGTTCGCTGGTGTGACTACCCACCGATGCCCGAAAAAAATCGGGGCTTGACATAACCCCACCGGCGAGTCGATGATGACGTGGCGCCACTGGTGGCTATGCCATCGGAGCGCATGACACAACTTCATAGCGGTCAAATATGACTTTCCCGTCATCTCGGTGACGCGTTGCCCGGCTGCGGGCTGACGCCCCGGCCGGGAGTCCCCACCAGGGGACTTCACGTCCCACCGCGGGGAGTCATCGTGACCACCAATTTCCCGACCTGGGCTTTTCGGCGTGCCACCGCCGATGCCGAGGTCCTTTTCGTGCGCGCCCTCGACGACCGCTCCGTTGACGGGCAGGTCGCAGCCACCTACGTCCGCACCCGATGCCTCACGGCTGAGTTCGTACGCTCGCTCGCCCCGGACACCGCCTCGGAAGCGTGGACCGCGAAGGCGCAAGCCACCTCTGACCTGTTCGAGTCGATGGACGAGGTGACCCTTCTGCAGATCAACCGGTTCTGGACCGGGTTCGCCGCCGTCACTGCCCACCTCGAAGGCGGTGCCCCACTGCCCACCGCTACCAGCCAAGTGTCGTGGGAGCCCGCCGCCCTTCGGCGTCTCGAGGAGGCCGTGACGGGACTGGTCCGGGCACATGCCACCGCGGGGAGGTTCTCCGACCCCGAGGACCTGCGCCACGACGCGGGTGTGCTCCTGGCCCGACGGGAGGTGGTCAAGGTCTTCCGCACCGACGCCGAGGGGGTGATGCGCAAGCACACCGTCGGCCTGCGGTGCGTCGATGTCACCGGCAAGTCCCAGTCGTGGACCGCCAAGCCGCAGCAAGCCCTGTTCCGCCTGATCGGTGACGAGGTGCTCGCGGCGGTCCTAGCGGCCGTCCTGACTGGAGTCGAGCGCGGATTCCGGCGCTGGGCCCAGCTGGGCCTGGGACGAATCCCCGCCGAGGACGCCGTCCAGCTGCTGCGCGAACACGGTGCCCGCCTCGACGCCCGCGACCGGAAGCGGCGCCGCGGCACCGAGATCGAAGCGAATCTGTTCGCCCGCGCCGCCTACTCCGACCTCGAGGAGGCGGTCCGCACCGTCGCGAGATGGCTAGACGGGACAGGCCTCGACACCGGGGAACTCCCCCCTCTCACCCCCGCCAAAATGCTGCGGCTACAAGCCCTGCTCGATGACCTCTCGGCCCGGTGCCACGCCGTTGTCGACGATCTCCTCGACCCGGAGAGCGCCCGTGCGCTGGCCCATGCACGGGACTTGACGCGGTAGACCGCGGGAGACTTCGCCAGGGCGGTGATGGCCTCACGCGGGCGATCACCACCCCGGTGATGGCGGGCTCGCCCTATCGTGAGGTCATGCAGACACTGGTGTGCACGGTCGGCACCTCCGTGATTCCGGTCGTGACCGCGATCGCCACGGTCGAGCCCGACAGCGTGTACCTCGTCCACAGCACGTACACCGTCGAGGCTGCCGCCCGGATTCGGCAGTACTTCACCGAAGACCCGGCCGAGGACACCCCGGCGAGGCACCGCCTTGACGAGGTGACCCTGGTCGAGGTCCCCGACGAACGTGACGTCGCCGGCATCGGACAGGCCATCGACGCTCTCGGACTGCCCGCCGGATGGCGGCTCGACTACACCGGGGGCACCAAGGAGATGGTGGCGGCAGCCGTCGACCGTCACCTTGCCGCAGGCGGTGATCAACGGCACCGGACGTACGTCAACGACGACACCGGGCACCTCATCGACGGCGCAGGACAGCCCACACCCCTGTCCAGTGCCGGTATGACGTTGGAGTCCATCGCTGGTCTCCACGGTTACTCTCTCATCCCCGCCGATCCGCAACGATGGCGTCAGTGCGACAAGCAGGACTGTTGGGTGGAGGCTGTCGGACCTCAGCACGATCAGCTCGCCCGAGCCCAGGCGCTGGAAGACGTCGCCGCCCACCTCCTCCGCGAGACCCTCACAACACTCGGTTACCACGACGACGCCGACGTGGAGATTCTCGAGGGCGTCAACATCACGCAGTGCGGAGGCGGCGCCAATCTCGGGGAGTGTGATGTGCTCGCCCGGGTCGGGCACCGGGTCTTGGTTGTGGAATGCAAGCGGCAGATCGCCGACCTGCAGGGATTTCTGGGCTGGAATTACTACATCTCACGAGAGGTGTTCGGCAGCGGCACCCACACGATCTACCTCGCCTTGCACCGCGACGCCGCCGAACGGGTCCGCCTGGAGGGGTTGCGGGACTCCGTCCCCCGGGCGGTGCGGTCGATGTCAAAGAGTCAGATCGCCTCTCTCAACGCGACCAACCAAGGTCCGGGCAAGGAGCTAGATGGTGTCCGTCAGTGGGTGCAGCGTCCAGAGGTCAAACCGGTTCCCCAGACCCCGGAGTTCGAGGTCGAGGCCTCGGCCGTGGTCAGTGTGGACGCCTCCCCGCTGGGGATCTACTCGGCGATCTGCGCCATCGGCGCGGAGTCGGTCCTGGGTCTGACCGTGCGTCAGCAGACGGGAACCGCGTTCGCTGAAAAGGGGCGTGTCGGTGAGGGCCTGCGCGTACCCGAGGGCACCACGTGCCGGGCGAAGAGGGCGGGCGCGTGGAGTGAGGAGCACGTCTTCCAGCTGCTGACCGCCACCCGCGGAACGACCGACCTTCTGGCGACCCCGGGCCCCAAAGCCGCCACCGCGGGCATGGTCCGCTACCGCATGACGCGTCACCGCGAAAACCCCGACGACGGTGTCACCTGCTGGTTCACCAGGCCGGGAGGAGGTCTGTCCGCACCGTGGGACGACGCCTCGGAGAAGACCCCCTCGTACACCCGCGAGATGTGGTCCCAGCTGTTGTCCGAGGTGTACACAATCTCCGAGTCAGATGATCCGCGTCGCGCGGCCGTGTTCGCCGACGTTCGCGATCGGCCCCCTCTGCTCCGAAACTGCGACGAACGGAACACCTGGGCCGAGCAGTTCCTGACCCAGCTCACCGAGAAGGACACCAACCGGTCCATCACCGTGTTCCAGCTTCCCTGGAAGGACAACGGGCCGGTCCGGACGGAGATCCAGGACGGGTTCCCTGATCTCCTGCTGGCCAGCGACGTCGGACTGGTGAGCGTGTACCTCATGCCGTGGGTGTGGCAGGAGGAGGACAGGTCGGGCCACCTCAAGAAGCCGAGCACGCTCCTCGGTAGGGAGAACTGGAACAAAAGTGCCCGGGACCTGTTCCGCCGCTCGGTATTGCGGAAGTGGTCGACGATGAACACCTGGATGGGAGAGGCGCACCGGCCACTGCTGCTGCTCACCACGGAGGTCCCCGGCCCCACCGACGGGGCCAGTTACGAACAGCAATGGGAGAAACGACTGGTGTCCTTCGGCGGCCTGGCCGTGGGGACCTGGTCACTCGATGGCACCTTCGGGCAACTCGGAATGACCGATGCCGTCGACTCCGTGATGCAGGAGTTGGCCCCGACCACGCACTGACCGGCACCAGCCCGCGATGGCCTCACCCGTTCCCTAGTCGAACTTCAGGTCCGGCTCGTCGTAGACGAAGGGATCGGCCACAGGAATACCTGCCTCGCGCGTCTCGGTGCGGTCGGGCAGCTCGCCCAGAGCCGTGGTCCACAGGTCGTCGGCGTGCCGGCGGGCCTGGTCTGCCCGTTGCGCCGCCACCTGGGCGGCGGTGGCGGCGTCCCGGTGGGCGTCGTGGGCTTCGGCGATGAGCCTGCGGTCGACACGCAAGGCGTGCTCGGTGAGAGTGTCGACAGTGTGCTGGCATTCGGCGAGCTGCTGCGCGTAGTGCCGATCCAGGACGTGTCCGGTGTACTCATCCAGCGACGCACCGAGTTCGGCGACCCTGCGGTCGACATCGTCCTCGAGCTCGCACACCGTCGGGATCGGGGTGACCGGCAGAGGGATCGAGGCCGGCGCGTACACGGTACCCAGATCACCGTCGAGGTCGTTGGGCACCAGGTGCACAGGAGTGGGGCGGGGACGACGGCGGAATCCGAACATGGGTGGTGGTCCTTTCGGGGTGGGTACTACGGTCACAGGTGGGTGGTGAAGGTCCCCGCAGGGACGGTCAGTGACGGCTGGCGATGGCCAGCACGCACCTCCTCGGCTTCCCCGTGGTGGCGCAACAGGGCTCGCCAGTAGATGGCCACGAGCTGTTGGTGCCGTTCGCAGACGCGGTCGATCCTGTGGCGACGCACATCCAGAAGGTGTTGGTAGTCCTCGTCCAAGCGGGCGATTTCAGCCTCGCAAGAGCGGATGGTCTGGGCGCATGAGGCGATCTGGGCGCCGTGGCGGCGCTGCCAGCGGCCCACTGTCGCCGAGTCGGCCTCTGGAGGGGTCTGGGCCTGTTCTTCGGCGAGGATGGCCGAGGCATTGTCCAGGGCCTGACGATGGAGAGCCCGCTCGGTCTCCACCTCCTGCATGCGGGGCCGAATCCGCAGCAGCTCCGAGTCGACGTGAGTGGCGTTGAGCGCCCGAAAACGCTCCAAGTGCGGCGTCAGTCCGGTCTCCGGATCGGGAGTGACGTTGGCCCGCCCGTCCTGACGTCCGGCCCACCAGGCCCGCAGCCGCTGCGACCGGGTCGGGCAGGCCCCGAGGGTGCCCTCCCACAGGTCCGGATTGAGCCCATCGGCGTCGCTCTTACTTCCAACTCGCATCATGGGACGGTCACGGCCTTTCGCAAGCAGTGGGGTGTATCTCGCCGGAAGACCCGGGTCGAGAGTGTGTGTGCTCACCCCCTCAGGGACAACAATCGACACCGCCAGCGTCGGCACCCCGAAGAACAACCGCGACGCCGCGAGGGAGACGACGCACAGGACCAACGCCTTCCCAGAATGGGCCAATACAACGAGGAACCACTGCCAACCCGAGTCGACCGCAGTGACGACCAGGGCCCGAGCTCAACCCGTCGAAGGTCTGAAAAGTCCACACACCGTCGACGACCCGCCACGACAAGGGAGCCAGCAAAGCCACGGCATCACCCAGTCGCGCGGCCCGCCGCACGTCGGTGCGACGACGGGACGCCTCTCCAGCGCCCCTGCGATTTTGACGCGCACCATGCTCTCTCGCACCGTGAGCTCCCGTATGGCAATACCGGTGCGAACAGGATGCACAGTCGCAACTGAGGATGCCGCCGGGCGCGCAGTCCACGACCACACCGCGATCACCACGCCGCATAGTGAGGCCACCGCCCAGGACGTCGGTCACCCCGTCGGAGTGCCCGCGAGTGCCGACGACCCAACCTCCCGTGCCGGGTGAGTGCCAGAACCTCGCAAGCCTCCTATCGGACTCTCAGAGCCGGTGGCGGTCAGGGCCGAAACAGACGTGGTCGCGGCAGCCGACCCGACCAGTGTTCCTCCGCCGAACTCCCACGCCGATACCGTCCCTACCGGCGTCACGCCTCCAGCCCTTCGAGAACTCGTCGACATCGGCGGGGTCAATACCGCGAACCCACCGGTGGTGAAAGTCGCCATGGTTGCCCCAACGAACAGAGACAACACGAGTCGCGACAAAAGCGTCTGCAGACCTCATCTCCATGGACGACACGTGATCGGATACCGGAGATCGTCGAGATCACCTACGAACCGGGGAGAAGACAAACCGGTCAACGAACACGAGCAACGCCACGACCAGCCCCGCCGCCACCAGCTGCGACAGACCAGCGTCCAGATACCCGCTCAACACACCGTCGACCACGACGTCGCAGTGGAAGGGATGAGCCCCGCAGAACTCACAACACCACGGCGAACAGCATTCGCATCAACACCCCACAGGGACAGACGTCACCTCATCCTTGGCCTCAAGCCTGGACCCCACCCCTCCAGGGGGAACCATGTGCCCAGTCCCTGAAGGGATGAGCATTAGCCGCCGACCCACCTACGTCCGCCGCGCCACCTACCGGCCCGCACTGCCACACCAGACTCGCCTCGGCACGGTCTCGAGCCGGCAGCCTCTAACCAGAAGGGGCCACACCACGACCTCACTCACCGCCCTGGCGCTCGTGGTCGTCGCAAGCACCGCAGCGGCGGCCATCAAGACATCGGCACCCCTGGCCCCTACCCACCACACCGAGAACGCGACGACGGCCACATCCCTCAAGGAAGGAACGGACTACTCGTTCACCGCACACGTCGACGGCCACCCGGTGCGCTGGTCGTGCGAAAAGCCCACGACCATCGCACTGGCAGGCGACGTACCCACCGGCACCTCAGCAGCACTGCAAGACGCAGTGACGGAACTACGCTCAGTGAGTGGACTTCCACTGGAAATCCTGTCGCCAGACCAAAACGCCGATATCACCGTCCACTACGCGCCACATGGAACAACCCACGCAGGCGCCGAACTCAGCGATACCGACCGCCTCGGCGTCGGCCAGATTCGTTACGACCCCACAACCGGACTACTCACCCACGGCCTCGTCCTCATCCGCGCCAACACCCCGCACACCGATCCGACCATCCCCACGGGAAAAGCCGTCCTCACCCACGAACTCCTCCACACCCTCGGCATCGGACACGCCCACCAAGGCACAGACGAGATCATGACCCCCACCGTCGTCCCCGGTCGCCCACCCAC
>NZ_JADDKI010000236.1:0-1995 GCF_015356725.1 Dietzia sp. SYD-A1 | reverse complement strand
CCGGGGGACCGGGCGGCATCGGGTGGGCGGTCGGTAGACCGGAGTGCGCCGAGCAGGGACCGCATCTCCCCCACCGCCGAGCGGGACGACTCCTCGACGGTCCTCAGGGCGCCCGCGGCCGCGTCGGGGTCGTGGCCCATGACCCGTCGCGCGGCTCCGGCCTGGACACCGATCGCCGCCACGTGGTGCGCGATCACGTCGTGCAGCTCCCGGGCGATGCGCAGGCGCTCCTCGACGACGGCGCGGTCGCGCAGGGCCTCGGCCTGCTCTTCGATGGTCTCGGCCTGGTCGGCCAGGGCGTGGCGGCGGCGTGCACCCCGCCACGAGGCGATTCCGAGGGCGGCCGCGCCGCCGAAGTAGACGATGTTGATGAGCGCGGTGTAGACGAGATAGGCGGGCACCGGAGGGACGACTCCCGACGAGCGGTCGGCGTCGTCGAGCGAGTCGAGGATCTGCTGCATCCCCGACCCCAGCGCGAGGTACCAGGTCATCCACACCACGAGAGCGGCGGCGATCGCCACCGCGACCCCCACCAGCGCCCTCCGGTCGCGGGCCCACGCCACCGCAGAGTAGACGGCGATGAAGTACAGCACCTGCTGGGAGACCTGCCCCATCACCAGGGGCATCACGCTGCCGATGATCAACAGGTGCGCGGTCGCCCCCAGGCCGGTGAGGAGGGGCAGGCGGCGCCGGAGGGCGAGCAGGGCCGCCGCGCTCGCCATGGCCGTGTACTGGGCCCAGAGCGGGGCGCTCTCCCCGCCCAACACGCCCATGCTCCGGAGGATCTCCAGACCCAGCGCCGAGCAGGCGAACATCGCCAGGGCGAGGGCCGCGTCGGCCCGGAGGTAGTTCTCCGGCAACGGTCGGGTCCACGCGTCCTCGGCGTCGAAGAGGTCGGAGAGGCGATTCCGGCGGGCCCACACGACAGACGAGCCTATCCGCTCGCGTCCTGGCCGGAGGTGCCGACCGCGGTGGCGTCCACCCGGAACGCTCACGGCAGGTCGGGCGGCTCTCCGAGGGTCTCGACGGGCAGATCCACGACGAAACGCGCTCCGCCCGCGGGGGAGTCCTCGACCCGCACCGCGCCTCCGTGAGACCGGGTGATCTCGGCGACGATCGCCAGACCCAGACCGGATCCCCCCGTGCCCCGGGCGCGGTCGGCGTCCAGTCGGGCGAAGCGGTCGAACACCGTGGCCCGCTGGTCGGGCGGCACCCCTTCGCCGTCGTCGTCGACGGTGATCACGGCGCGGGGTCCCGCGGGGTCCGTGCGATCCACGGTGAGCCCGATCGTCACGGCCTCACGCGCGTGCCGTCGGGCGTTCTCGACCAGGTTGCGCACGACCCGCAGCAGGGCGTCGGGGTCGCCGACCAGACGGGCGGGTTCCACCGTTCCGGTGACCTCGAGTCCACCCAGACCGCGGAGCCGGGCCACCTCGGAGAGGACGATGTCGTCGAGGTCCACGTCCTCGCGTCGCAACGGCACACCACGCTCGTCGTTCTTCGCCAGCAGGAGCAGGTCCTCGACCATCGACCGCATCCGCTGGACCTCGGGCAGCAGGAGGTCGTCCACGGTCTCCACGTCGACCGGGGTGCCCGAGGTCGACGACAGTTCCAGCAGGGTCGACAGGGTGGACAGCGGGCTGCGTAGTTCGTGGGAGGCGTCGCCGACAAAGGCCACCTGCGCGGTCCGTGCGGCGTCCAGCCGCGCGAGCATCGCGTTCATCGTGCGGGCCAGGCGGGCGATCTCGTCCTCCGCCTCGGGCACCGGGACCCGCTCGCCACGCCCGGAGGCGGAGATCTCCGCGACCCGGGACCGGATCGACTCCACCGGCCGCAACACGCGCCCCATCGCGTAGTACACGAACACCGCTGTGGCGAGCCCGGCCACGGGAACGAAGGACAGGAAGAGTATCGCGCCCGCGGCGAGAACGGTGTCGTACCGGTCAGTGTCCGTACCCACCTCCACCGCGAACGTCACGCCACCGAGATCCACAC
>NZ_JADDKI010000023.1:0-14998 GCF_015356725.1 Dietzia sp. SYD-A1 | reverse complement strand
GGCGGGAGCCCTCGCCGGCACCACACCCGGGCTCCCGCCCCGCGCCGACCTGCCCGGACTACCCGAGTCGCCCCCTCAGCCCGGACCGCCGGGCTGAACCCGGCCCCCTGGTGTGATCCCGGGCAGTCCTCCGCTCGACCAGATGCCGGAGGTCCCCCGACGATGCGAGCTCACGAGATGGGTGTCGACGACGCCGATGGCCTCCATCAACGCGAACACCGTCACCGGACCCACGAAGCTGAACCCCCGCCGCTTGAGCTCCCGGGCCAGCGCCTCCGATTCCGGTGATCGGCTGGGGACCTCGCTCATCGTCCTGGGTTCCGGGGTGGTCTCCGGCCGGTACGACCAGATCAACTCGCCCAGACCGCCCTCGGCCCGGAGGGAGATCACGGCGCGCGCATTGCCCACGGCCGCGTCGATCTTGCGACGGTTGCGCACGATCCTCTCGTCCGCCATGAGCCGGGCGACGTCGGCGTCGCCGAACTCCGCGACCGCGTCCGGCGAGAACCCGGCGAACGCCTCCCGGAACGCCGGACGCTTGCGCAGGATCGTCAGCCAACTCAGGCCCGACTGGAACCCCTCCAGGACGAGTCGCTCGAAGAGACCGGCCTCGTCGTGGACCGGCATCCCCCATTCGGTGTCGTAGTATTCCCGCAGCAACGGGTCCCGCGCCGCCCACGGAGGTCGCATCAGTCCGTCCTCGCACCGGACCGCGCCGTCTGCCCGATACACCTGATCTATCGTCATGCTCTCCCCCTACGGAGTCGTGGACCACCCTCCACGGTGGTCATCGTCACCCTAGGAAGCGGCTCCGACAAGACCCCGGCCGCGGAACGATCAGGCCATGGAACGATCCGGCGACGCCGTGATGCGGTTACGCCAGCACCCCGCTGAGCTGCACGATGCGCACCGTCGCCAGGAGCATGAGCGCCACCCCCACGACGAGCGTGAGCATCCGACCGGCCACGCGACCGCGGGCGAGGAATCGGTCGATCCGGCGGGTCGCCGCGGCGACTCCGGACGAGTCGACGCGCGACAACGTGACGATCAGCGCCGTGCTCGGCAGGATCGCGATGACCGCGAAGAACAGGATCTGGAGGAGCTTGGACCACCAGGGGGTCTCGGCGAAGGAGATGAGGACCATGCCCGCAGCGAACGGCGCCGACGTGGCCGACTGGATGACGCCCAGCGAGATGCCGGTGGCCATGATGCCGAAGCGCTGCAATACGGTCTGGGCGAGCGGGGCCTCGACGCTGTCCTCTTTGGCCTCCGCCGGCCTGCGCAGTCCCAACACGGTGATCACCACACCGACCACCCCCATGACCACCATCGCCCAGAGGTTGTAGAACAGGCTGCGCACGAACTCCTGGTTGTTGCCGATCACCCACACCGACACCAGTGAGAGCAGGACGATGCCGCAGAACGCCCCGCCGGTGAACCGGGCGGCACGCGGGGTGAAGCCTCCCCCCCGCCCGGCGGCCGTGAGCCACAGTCCGGCGATCACGGCGAAGGCCAGGAGGTTGACGGAGTCGACTGCCGCGAATCCCAGCAGGCTGAGGTAATACTGCACGACGGCACACACTACCGGCGGAGACCCGGTGGGCCATCCCGGTAGTCGTCGACGTCCTCGTCCCGGCGGGGCTCGTCGTCGTCGCCCTTCATCCGGCCGGGACGGCCGAACACCGGCCGGTCGCGCCGCAGGCGGGTGTCGATCCCCCGCATGCTCCATCCGCGCATGGGGGCCGGGACACGCCACTGCAGACGCCACGCGACCATCCGGAACGTGAAGGTGAACGCGGACAACGCCGCCGCCGCGACCGGGCCCCACGTGTCGGTGGACACGGCCAGCGCGGTCAGCGCGGCACCGGTGGCGGCGGGGATGACGTACAGGTCGGAGCCGTTGAACACGGCCGGGATCTCGTTGGCCACGACATCGCGGAGCAGGCCCCCGCCGACCGCGGTGACCACCCCGAGTAGCAGCGCGGAGGCGACGGGCATCCCGTGGTCGAGCGCCCGGGCGGTACCGAACGTGCAGAACAGCCCCAGCCCGGCGGCGTCGAAGACGATGATCAACGTCCGGACGCGGTGCAGGTGCGCGCCCAGCAGGTACACCACCGCGGAGGCGACGAACGGCGGCACCAGCAGGACCGGCTGGGCCAGGGCCAGCGGCGTGACCCCCAGCATGACGTCACGCATGATGCCCCCGCCGAGCCCGGCCAGCAGGCCCAGGACCAGGCCACCGGTGATGTCGATGTTCTTGCGCGCGGCCAGCAGACTGCCGGACAGGGCGAAGAAGAACACCCCCACGAGGTCGAACCACAGCAGCAGGGTCGAGGACTCCACGACCGGTCCCCTAGACCACCGCGTCCGCGGTGGAGCGGGCGTGGTGGCGCCGCCGCACGGAACGGAACGTCCACAGCTTGTTGACGACGAAGTTGATCGGCATCGTGATGAGGATCGTCAGCAGCTGACCCCAGTACTCCCGGGAGTGGATGCCCGCGTCCTCGTGGAACCACGGCTCCGGAAGGTAGAGCGGCGAGGTGGGGTTGGTGAAGGCCAGCTTGATGAAGATCCCCGCGGCGGCAGCGACCGAACCGACCAACAGGAACGGCCAGAACTCCTGCATGACCGGGGCCTTGTGCCCCTTACCGAACGTCCAGTGCCGGTTGAGCAGGAAGTTGTAGAGGTTGGCCACGAGGAACGCGACGATCCACACCAGGGTGGTGAAGCGGAAGTTGTAGTCCGTCCCCGCGAACGGGAACAGGATGTCCTGCGCGTTCTGGGTGCCGCCGTTGGCCCTGTTCATCAGGACCGTGACGATCATGTTGACGACCATCCCGGATCCGCCCACGATCCCGAACATGAGGAACTGACGGGCGTTTCGTCGATAACGACCTAGTTCGGACGGGGCCGGGTTCACAGCGAGCCAGTCTAGGCCCACGGGAGGAATCTAGTCCGCTCCGTGGCCCTCCGGGACGCGCTCGGACGGATCCTCGATCGGCCCGGGGGCGGTGCCGTCACCGAACGGGCGGCCACCCAACTCATCGCGGTGGTGCGGGGTGAGCAGGCCGGACAGGTCGGGCCCCTTGGGCACGATGCCGGTGGGGTTCACGTCCCGGTGGACGTTGTAGTAGTGCTCCTTGATCTGTGGGAAGTCGCAGGTGTCGCCGAACCCGGGCGTCTGGAACAGGTCGCGGAGGTAGCCCCACAGGGCCGGCATCTCCGTGATCTTGTTGCGGTTGGCCTTGAAGTGACCGTGGTAGACGGCGTCGAACCGCACGAGGGTGGTGAACAGTCGGATGTCCGCGACCGTGATCGTGTCCCCCGCGAGATAGCGGCGGGTCGTCAACCGCTCCTCGAGACGGTCCAGTGAGGCCCAGAGCTCGTCGTAGGCCTCCTCGTAGGCCCTCTGCTCGGCCGCGAACCCGCAGCGGTAGACGCCGTTGTTGACGGTGGGATAGATCCACGAGTCCAACTCGTCGATCTCGTCGCGGTGCTCCTCGGGGTAGAGGTCCGGCGCACCGGCGCGGTGGAAGGCGGACCACTCCGTGAGCAGATCGAAGTTGAGCTTCTGATAGGCGTTGGTCACGACCGACGTGGTGGGGAGGTCGACCAGCGCCGGCACCGTGATGCCGCGCGGGTAGTCGGGGATCCGGTTGAAGTACGCCTCCTGGAGGCGGTGGATGCCCGTGACCGGGTCCTTGCCGTCCGGGTCGAGGTCGAAGACCCAGGAATTGACGTCGTGGGTCGGGCCGGCCAACCCCATGGAGATGGCGTCCTCCAGGCCCATCAGACGCCGGACGATGATCGAGCGGCTGGCCCACGGGCACGCGCGGGCCGCCATGAGGCGGTACCGCCCCGCCTCGACGGGCCACCGCATCTCGCCGACCTTGTCGCCCACCGGGTCCGATCCCGCCGGGAGATCCGCCACCACCCGGTCGTTGATGTAGGTGGCGTCGCGGACGAACTCACCGTCCTCCGAGGCGTTCTTGGCTGCGATGAACTCGGTGTCGTCTGCCATGGGATCTCCTGCGGTCGTCGTCGCGGCAAGTGATTGATGCATCACCAACGTACCTGGTGTCGGAACCACGCGCCACCGGAGCCGGTGTGCCACGCTGACCACATGGACTCCGCTCACGTCGACGACGTGCCCACCCGCTACGCCGAGTTCGCCGAATTCGAGGTCCGCGGCCGCACGCCCGTCTACCTGGCGTGGGCACGGGGAGTGGCCGAGGATCCGGCCACGTGCGAACTCATCGGGAGCCTTCCCCGGATCAAGAGACAGCCCGCGTTGGTCTTCGCCTCCGCGCGGCACGCGGGCGCGCCCGAGACCGAGGACTACGCGGTGTTCCGGGAGTTCGTCCACAACCATTGGCACGAGATCGAACAGATCGCACTCACACACTCGACACAGACCAACGAGGCCAAGCGGTGCGCGGTGCTCCTGCCGTTCCTCTCCCTCATCCCCGGCCCGCTCTCCCTGGTGGAGATGGGCGCCTCCGCCGGCCTGTGCCTGTATCCGGACCGGTACGCCTACCGGTTCTCGCTGGACGGCGGTCCCACCCACGAACTGCGACCACCGGGGTCCGGCACCGGCTCCCCGGTCTCCGGCGCCCCGGTCCTCGACTGCGCCCTGCGCGACGGCGTCCTCCGCCCACGGTCACTGCCCGACGTGGTCCACCGCGGCGGGGTGGACCTGTCCCCGATCGACCCCTCCGACGCCGACTCGAGGGCCTGGCTGCGGAGCCTGATCTGGCCCGGACAGCACGCCGAGCGGGCGCCACGTCTGGAGTCCGCACTCGACATCGCCGCCGCGGACCCGGCGCACATCATCGCCGGCGACCTGGTCGAGAGGCTGGAGGACTCCGTGGCCGCCTGCCCCGCGGGGTCCACGCCGGTGGTGTTCCACACCGCGGTACTCGGATACCTCGAACCTCCGGCCCGCGCGGAGTTCGTCCGCCGGGTCTCGGCGCTCGACTGCATCTGGATCTCCGTGGAGGGGGTGACACTACTGCCCGACGTCGCCGAGCAGGTCCCGGAGTCGATCCGACGTCACAAGGGCATCTTCGTCGTCGCCGTCAACGGTCGTCCACTGGCCACGGCGCACGGCCACGGCGACTGGGTCCGCGCACTCGACGTGCCCTGAGTTCGACGCACCCCGGTCAGTCGAACGGCCACTGTCTGCGCATCGGCCGGTCGAGCCCCGGCTCGATGAGGTACTCGGTCCCGAACGCCGCCGCGTAGACCTCCTTCGGCAGGGCCAGCATCATGCCGATGTCGCTGGTCTGACTGGCGTGGCACTGCATCGCGCGCCGCTTGAGCTCCAGTACGTCCGCGGGCAGGTCGATCGCCCACGCGATCTCCGACTGCGGGACCCCGACCGGCAGTCCGTCGTCACCAGTGAGGATCATCCGTCGCAGCTCGGCCACGTCCATTCCGCCGGCCGCGAGTGTCTCGAGGAACTCCGCGGCCTCGGGACTGTCGAGCATCTCGAGTTGCGCGTCCTGATTGGTGGTGGCCTCCAGCAATCGCGGTCGACGGGCCGCCACCCCCACCGCGCGGCGGGCGATCCGGTGGACGGCCAGGTGATCGGGGTGCCCGTAGTTCCCGTGGTGGTCGTACCCCACGAGGACGTCGGCGTCCTCCCTGTCGAGGATCCAGGCGAGACGGCCGGCGGCGTGGTCGGTGTCGGCGCTGTGCAGGGACAACGGGTCGTCGTTCTGCGCCCATCCGGTCATGCCCGAGTCGCGGTACCCCAGCCAGTCGATCCGGGCGACGCCCAGGACGTCCGCGGCGGCCCGGGCCTCCCCGCGCCGGTGCTCCACCAGGTCCCCGTCGTCTCCGAGGTGATCAGGTCGCTGACCGTGGTCGCCGTCCGTGGCGAAGACCGTGACGACGCGATGGCCACCGCGCGCGGCGACGGCCATCATCCCGGCGGTCTGGGACGTCTCGTCGTCGGGGTGGGCGTGGAGGAAGACGATGGTCGACACCCGGACATTCTGCCCTGCCCGCCGGCCGGGTGTGCGCCCGGAATGGACCGAACCCGACGCGCATCCCCTCTCGTCTCGTGCGATCCGGGCGCGCACGCCGAAGAGGACACGCGGACCCGGCGGTGGCGCCCTACTTCTCCCGGACGACCGTTCCGTCGTCCTGGAGGCGAAGCAGCGGGTAGATGCCGTTCTCGTCGTGGTTCTCGTCGCCGACGACCGGCGGGTTGAAGACGCAGAGCATCTGCATCTCCTCCTCCACGATCACCTGGTGCTTCTCGTGACCGTCCAGGAGGTACATCGACCCCGCCTCGAGGGGGTACTCCTCGCCGTTGGTGAGGTCCCGCAGCGTGCCCTTACCCCGGGTCAGCCAGACGGCCTCGATGTGGTTGGCGTAGTGGAAGTCGTTGGTCGTGCCGGCGGCGATGGTGGTCTCGTGGAACGAGAATCCCACCCGGTCGTCGGCCAGGACGATGCGCTTGGACTCCCAGTTGCCGTTGTTGCCCTTGATGTGGCGCTCGGTGTCGGTGATGCCTGCGGTCGTGCGAACGATCATGAGGTGCCTCCTCGGGAAGGGGGATGGTCTGGATGCGCTCAGACGTACTGCTGCGCCAGGACGTGGTCGACGGCCTCGTAACAGATCTCGATGCCGCGGTCGCGCTCCTCATCGGTCAGGGTGAGCGGCGCGAGAAACTTGACCACCTCGTCGCTCGGGCCGGCGGTCTCGACGAGCAGGTGATTGTCGAAGCACCGGGCCATGACCTGGCCGGCGAGATCCGCGTCCTGGAGGAAGGCGATGCCGAAGGCCATACCGCGTCCACGCAGCTCGAGCTTGCCCTCGTACTTGTAGACCAGCGGGGAGAAGCGTTCGCGCAGGATCCGGCCGTTCTCGAGCGTGCGGTTCTGCAGATGATCGTCCGACCAGTACTTGCGCAGCGCGACGTCTGCGGTGACGAACGCCATGTTGTTGCCGCGGAAGGTCCCGTTGTGCTCGCCGGGGGTCCACTCGTCGAGGTCGCGACGGAAGAGGGTCAGTGCGAGCGGGAGCCCGTACCCGCCGATGGACTTCGACAGGGTGACGATGTCCGGCTTGATCCCCGCGAACTCGAACGAGAAGAACTCACCGGTCCGTCCGCACCCCATCTGGACGTCGTCCACGATGAGCAGGATGTCGTGGCGGACACAGAGCTCGTTGAGCGCCTGCAACCACTCGGCGCGCGCGGCGTTGATGCCGCCCTCACCCTGCACACACTCGACGATCACGGCCGCCGGGCGGTTCATGCCCGAGCCGGAGTCGACCAGGACGCGCTCCATCCACTGGAAGTCCTCGGTCACGCCGCCGAAGTAGTTGTCGTACGGCATCGGCGTGGCGTGGACCAGCGGGATCCCGGCACCGGCGCGCTTCATGGAGTTACCCGTGACGGACAGCGACCCGAGGGTCATGCCGTGGAACGAGTTGGTGAAGTTGATGATGGCCTCACGCCCGGTGACCTTGCGGGCCAGCTTGAGCGCCGATTCGACGGCGTTGGTCCCGGTCGGCCCGGGGAACATGACCTTGTAGTCGAGTCCCCGCGGCTCGAGGATCGTCGAGGAGAAGGTCTCGAGGAAGGCGCGCTTGGCGACCGTGTACTTGTCGAGCGAATGCGTGACGCCGTCGCGCTGGATGTACTCCAGGAGAGCGGCCTTCATGTCGTCGTCGTTGTGGCCGTAGTTCAGCGCGCCGGCACCACCGAAGAAGTCGAGGTACTCCTCGCCCTCCACCGTGGTGAGCGTCGTGCCCTTGGCGGTGTCGAACACCACCGGCCAGTTGCGGGAGTAGCTGCGCACCTCGGA
Source organism: Dietzia sp. SYD-A1 (assembly GCF_015356725.1). NCBI lineage: Bacteria > Bacillati > Actinomycetota > Actinomycetes > Mycobacteriales > Dietziaceae > Dietzia > Dietzia sp. SYD-A1. Next base: position 7,178 of record NZ_JADDKI010000023.1, on the reverse strand, counting down.
CTCGCGGTCCGAGAAGATGTCCGTGTTGGAGCTCGTGTCGTGCGTGGACTCGGTCATGGTCTTCTGATCACTCCAATGAAGAGAAAGGGCGGGCAGCGGTGGCGGGCCGGACGGCCCGTGCGCCGACGGCTAGGAAATCGTGTAGAGGTCTTCTCGCTCGTGACCCTCCCCGAGCAGCTCGGAGCTCAGGTAGTCCTCGCTGGACAGCGTCATGCCCCGGTCACGCGCGACCGCGCCGAACGTGCGCTGGGACGCCTCGTTGTCCGGGCTGATAGTGGTGCGCAACCGCACGACACCTCGCTCGGCCAACCGGTCCATCAGGCTGTGGAGCAGCCGCGCGGCCAGACCCTTGCCTCGCTGGTCCGCGTCCACGCCCACCTGCCAGACGAAGATCGTGTCCGGCTCCGAGGGTCGCAGGAAGCCGGTGACGAAGCCGACCACGCGGCCTTCCACCTCGACCACCACCGAACTCTCGGAGAACTCCGCTCCCCACAGCACGTAGGCATAGGAGGAGTTCAGGTCGAGTACTCCGCTGTCGCGGGCGATCTCCCACATGCGATTCCCATCAGCCGCGGTGGGCGGACGGAACATCGCGTCGGACGAATCAGGGTTACGGGGTGCTTCTCGTTCTCCTGGGTTCATAGGTATGACCCACCGTAGTGACGGCGACCGGTTGCTGCATCGTGGTTCGCCGGATCGTTACCTGATTGACGGGCGAGTCCGCAGGTGGTCAGCCCGCAGTGATGTCGGTCACCCGGTGTGGGCCCTCCGAGAGGTCGGCACTCTTCCGTCCCGGCCACGCACCTGGGAGGATATCGTCATGGACGACAACCCGATCACAGAATTCGACGAGGGCCGGTCGCTCGAACTCCTGGCGACAGAGTCGCTCGGCCGTCTGGTCACCGTCACGGGCGGGCGGGCCGACATCTATCCCGTCAACTACGCGCTGTCGACGGAGGGCACCCTCTTCTTCCGCACCGCCGAGGGCAGCAAGCTCGCCGGCCTCACCATCCACCCCGACGTGCTGTTCCAGGTGGACCACATCGAGGACCGGGAGGCGTGGTCGGTGGTCGTCCGGGGGCAGGCCCGGCGGCTGGACGGCTTCGAGGAGATCAACCGCGCCGAGGAACTCGACCTCAAGCCGTGGATCCCCACGCTCAAGTACAACTTCGTGGAGATCACACCCGAGCACGTCTCGGGCCGCGGTTTCCTCTTCGGCGACGAGCCGGAGCGGTACGCCGGTTAGACGCGGGCCCCGGTCGGGCCCCGGACCCCACTGGCCGGATCAGCCGGTCGGATCAGTCGGCGGCCGGGTCGTCCAGTTCCGCCCACAGGCGCCTGACCCGGGCGTCGATGTCGTCGCGGATCAGCGCCATCCGTTCCGGCCCGTCGATTCCCCGCTCGGCGGGCTCGTCGGTGTCCCAGACCTCGATGGCCGCGCGCATCCCGTCGACCGGATCGAGGCGGGCGGCAGTGCCGAGCACGACCACGCGGTCGGCTCGGCGCAGGACGTCGTCGTCCACCGGCTCGGCGACCGCCCCCGACATGTCGGCGCCGATCTCGGCGAGGGAGGCGACCGACTCGGCGTTGGGGGGCTCGCCCAGGGCGGGCCGCGTCCCGGCCGAGTGGATCTCGACGGCGTCCCCTGCGACCCGGCGCAGCAGCGCCTCGGCCATCTGGGACTTACCGCGGTTGGACTTGCAGACGAACAGGACGGTGGGCCGAGGAGTCTGCCGATCGCTCACCGGGGGCCCTCCCCTGAGCTGCGGACGGTGCCGGACGGCGCCTGACGCAGCGCGGTGGGCACGGTGGGATCGTCCTTGAACAGGCGCTTACCGGCCCAGAGACTCACGTAGACGAGCCCGATCAGGACCGGGACCTCGATCAGCGGCCCGACCACGCCCGCGAGCGCCTGGCCGGAGGTCACGCCCCAGGTCCCGATGCTCACGGCGATCGCCAGTTCGAAGTTGTTGCCCGCGGCGGTGAACGCGACCGCGGTGGACTTGGCGTAGTTCAGGCCCGACGCCCGCGCCGCGAGCAGGCTGCCGCCGAACATGAGCACGAAGTACGCGAGCAGCGGCAGGGCGATCCGAGCCACGTCGAGCGGGTTGGCCATGATCGCGTCGCCCTGGAACGCGAAGAGCACGACGATGGTGAACAGCAGCCCGTAGAGCGCCCACGGGCCGATCTTCGGCAGGAACGTCTCCTCGTACCACTCGCGACCCCTGACCTTCTCGCCGTAGTACCTGGTGAGGAACCCCGCGACGAGGGGTATGCCGAGGAAGACCAGTACGCTCAGCGCGATCGCCCACACCGAGAACTGTGCGGTCGTGGTCTCCAGCCCGAGCCATCCGGGGAGGACCTGGAGGTAGAACCAGCCGAGGCCGGCGAACGCGATGACCTGGAACACCGAGTTGAGCGCCACGAGGACGGCGGCGGCCTCCCGGTCCCCGCAGGCGAGGTCGTTCCAGATGAAGACCATGGCGATACACCGGGCCAGGCCGACGATGATGAGCCCCGTGCGGTACTCGGGCAGGTCGGACAGCATGAGCCAGGCCAGGGTGAACATCAGCGCGGGTCCGACCAGCCAGTTGAGCGCGAGCGAGAGGACGAGGAGCCTGCGGTCCCCTGTGACCCGGTGGGTCTCGTCGTAACGGACCTTCGCCAGGACGGGGTACATCATGATGAGCAGTCCGAGCGCGATGGGCAGGGAGACATCCGCCACCTTGACGCTCTCGAGCACCCCGGCGATACCGGGGACGGTCCGACCGAGCAGGAGCCCCGCCGCCATGGCCAGGAGTATCCACACCGCGAGGTAGCGGTCGAGGAAGGACAGTCTGGCGGCGACGTGCTCGCCGGGATCGGCCGGGGCCGAGACCTGGGTGCTCATGCCGTCGACCCTATGGGATTCATCGACGGTGGTCAATGTGTCCTACCGCGGCGGCACACCGGCCGGGTACCCTTCGGTCATGACCTCGCAGGAGCTCGGCACCGTCGCCGTCGCGGATGCCTCGTGCTGTATCGCCGGCGCGAACGGCCCCCTCGGCCAGGCCGAGGCGGAGGCCGCGGCGGCCCGGTTCAAGGCGCTCGCCGATCCCATGCGCTTGCGACTGCTCTCCCACATCGCGGCGGCGGAGTGCACCGACGTGTGCGTCTGCACGCTGACCGAGCCGCTGGGCATCACGCAACCCACGGTGAGCCACCACATGAAGAAGCTGGTCGAGGCGGGCCTGGTCACCAGGGAGCAGCGGGGCCGCATGGCGCACTACAGCATCGTGCCGGAGGCGTTCGCTCAGATCCGCGACATCGTGGACGTCCGGGGGCTCCGTGCCCCTGACACCTAGATCAGCTCAGGATGCTCCCACCACTTTGTCCGCGCCATGTGATCCCGTGAGTCCCGAGGCGGGCGAGCGCGTCGTGGCGACGATCTCCGGCAGGGCCCGGCGGACCCGGGAGTCGATGTCGTCCCGGATGGACCGCACCCGATCGAGATCCTGCCCGGCGGGATCCGAGACGTCCCAGTCCAGGTATCGCTTGCCCGGATAGACGGCGCACGCGTCCCCGCACCCCATGGAGATCACCACGTCGGCGGCCGCCACCACGTCGTCGGTGAGGGGCTTGGGGTACTCCTTGCCCAGGTCGAGGCCCATCTCCGCCATCACGGCCGCGCAGTTCTCGTCGATCCCGGAGCCGGGCAGCGATCCGGCGGACCGCACGTGCACACGCCCCTCGGAGCGGTGCGCCATGAGCGCGGCCGCCATCTGCGAACGACCCGAGTTCTGCACGCAGATGAAGAGCACCTCAGGGACGTCCTTGGCCACTGCTCCGTCAGCCTGGGCGAGCGCCTTGAGCCGGTCGGTGGCGAATCGCCGGGCGATGGAGGGCAGGTGCGCCGTGACCCGCGCGGTGCGGCGGAGCGAGGCGTACGACTCGAAGACCACGCGCTCGACGGTCTGCGGACTGAACACGCCCTCGTAGTGTCGGGCCAGCTCTCGGGCATCGCGCTGGAGCTGCGTCTGGGGCATGAGCAGCTCGGGCAGCGGAGCGTCGTGCACGGATCGGGACATATCGGCCTCCAAGCCTCGTATCGACATCCATCAATATAGACGGCCATCGATACTTTCGGAAGCAGGGCCGGAGGGATTCGCTCGGGACCGGCCCGCACTCAGTGCCTGGCGCCGAGCCTGCCCGAGAGCTTGTCGAGCCGCTCCTTGCTGGCACCGTCGAGTCCGATCACCGTGAGGGTCTTGCCCTTGGCCGCGTACTTCTGCTGCACGGCGTCGAGCGTGGCGACGGTCGAGGCGTCCCAGATGTCGGCGTCGGTGAGATCGAGTACCACGTGCTCGGGGTCGCCGGAGTAGTCGAACCGGTACACGAGGTCGTTGCTGGACGCCCAGAACAGCTCGCCCGTGACCCGGTAGGTGCGGGTGTCGACCGCCCCGTCGTGGTCCGCGTCGAGCTCGGCGACCTTCTCGATGGTCGTCATGTGCGCGACCCGGCGCGCGAACATGATCATCGCCGTGACCACCCCCAGGATCACGCCGATCGCGAGGTTGTGGGTCCACACCGTCGCCGCCACGGTGACGACCATGACGAGCGTCTCCGACAGCGGCATCAGCCGCAGGGTCCGGGGATGGATCGAGTGCCAGTCCATGGTCCCCACCGAGACCATGATCATCACCGCGACCAGGGCGGCCATCGGGATCAGTCCGACGACATCGCCCAGGACGACGACGAGGACCAGCAGGAACACGCCGGCGAGCAGGGTGGACAGCCGCGTCCGTGCGCCCGAGGCCTTGACGTTGATCATCGTCTGCCCGATCATCGCGCAGCCGCCCATCCCGCCGAAGAAACCGGTGACGAGGTTGGCGACGCCCTGACCCCAGCCCTCACGCGTCTTGTCGGAGTGCGTTTCCGTGATGTCGTCGACCAACTTGGCCGTCATCAGCGACTCCATGAGCCCCACGAGCGCCATGGCGAGCGCGTAGGGGGCGATGATCTGCAGCGTCTCCAGGGTGAGCGGCACGTCCGGCAGCAGGAGGGTCGGCAGCGACCCGGGCAACTCGCCCTGGTCGTGCACATTCGGGACGGTCCACCCCACCCAGACCACCACGATCGTCAGGGCCACGATCGCGATCAGGGGCGCGGGGATGACCGTCGTGAGCCTCGGAAAGAACACGAGGACGAGCAGCCCCACCGCCATTAGCGGGTACACCAGCCACGGCACGCCCACCAGGTGCGGGATCTGGGCGGAGAAGATGAGGATCGCGAGCGCGTTGACGAATCCGACCATCACCGATCGTGGGATGAACCGCATCAGCCTCGCAACCCCGAACACGCTCAGCAGCACCTGCAGCACCCCGGCCAGGAGGACCGTGGCGATGAGGTAGTCCAGTCCGTGCTCGAGCACGACCGGCGCCACGACGAGCGCGATCGCTCCCGTGGCCGCCGAGATCATCGCCGGGCGCCCTCCGGTGAAGGCGATCGTGACCGCCATGGTGAAGGACGCGAACAGACCGACCCGGGGGTCGACGCCCGCGAGGATGGAGAACGAGATCGCCTCCGGGATGAGCGCGAGGGCCACCACGAGGCCAGCGAGCACCTCGGTGCGCAGCCGGGCGGGGGAGGAGAACGCGGCGCGGAACGAGGGCAGCACGCCGGTCGGGAACTCGGTGCTCACGGATCACCTACAGTCGGGGACATGACTCTCACACGGCGTGAGAGTAGAAAGCTACCGTAACGGGAGAGTTGTGGGCGGGCCAAGTCGCGGCGAGCAGACCATGAAGATCGGTGAGGTCGCCGAGCGCACCGCGCTGTCGATCCGGAGCCTGCGGCACTACGACGAACTCGGCCTGGTCAGCCCCTCCGCGCACTCCCCGGGAGGGTTCCGCCTGTACACGCCGGAGGACGTCGAGCGACTCCTGCTCATCCGCCGGATGAAGCCCCTGGGGTTCAGTCTGGATCGGATGCGCGACTTCTGCCGGGCCCTGGACCGCCGAGCCGACGACCCGGCGGGATCGGCGGCGCTGATCGCCGAGATCGAGGCGGAGGCCACCGAGCGCCTGGAGCGCCTTCGGACCCACCTGGGGTACGCGGAGGAGTTCGTCGAGATCGTCGCGCGCCTCAGGGCCTGATCACCGGCCGAGAGCTGCGGCCACCGCCGCCTTCGCCCACTGACCGACCCCGATGAGGGTCGCCGATGCCGCGCCACACCAGTCGCCGTAGCCGAGCAGGAACAGTCCGGGCACGTCCGGGACCGCGGGCCCGTCAGTCACCACCCGGCCGCCGGCCCGCGACAGTCCCAGGCCGCGGAGGTGCCCGAGAGCCGGGCGGAATCCGGTGCACCAGATCACCGCGTCGACCGCCTCACGTCGGCCGTCGTCCCACTCCACCCCGCCGGGGTGGAACCGGTCGAACATCGGGGTGGCCACGAGCAGGCCCGCGTCGCGGGCGGCGCGCACCGGGGGGACGACGACGATGTCGCCCAACTCCGCGACACCGCGGCCGCTCCCGGACCGGACCGAGGCGGTGGCGACCCGGAACAACTCCCGTCCGTCGACGTGGTCGGGCAGATAGCGCGGGGGCCCGGCGGTGCACCAGATCAGTTCGCCGTCGCTCTGCTGCAGATGTCCGGCGAGGTCGGCGGCGATCTGCGCGCCCGAGTTCGCACCACCCACCACCACGACGCGCCGACCGTCGAACGGCTCCGGACCCCGGTAGCCGGCACTGTGGATCTGGTGGCCCCGGAAACCCCCGACGCCCGGACAGGTCGGCACGAACGGCCTCGACCACGTCCCGGTGGCACTGATCACCGCGCGAGCACGCCACCGGCGGCCGTCGGCGGCACGGACGACGAACCCGTCCGGATCGTCCCGCTCCACGGCCACGATCCGGACCCCGCGCCGGACGGGTAGCCCGTAGTACTCCTCGTACCCGCGCAGATACTCCACCACGTGGGCCGCGTCGGGGTTCCCGTCGTCCGTCCGGTGCATCCTGCGACCCGGGAGGGACGAGTAGTCGGCGGGCGAGAACAGTCGCAGCGAGGGCCAGGTGTGCGGCCACGCACCCCCCGGTCCGTCGGACGCGTCGAGGATCTCGAAGTTCGCGCCGGCGCGGGTGAGATGGAAACCGGCGGCCAGGCCGGCCTGGCCGCCTCCGATCACCACGACGTCCCTCAC
>NZ_JADDKI010000235.1:0-1731 GCF_015356725.1 Dietzia sp. SYD-A1 | reverse complement strand
AAGTCCGACCCCGGCCTGATCCCCAACATGGTCTCCGAGATTATCCGGTGGCAGACCCCTCTTGCCTACATGCGGCGGATCGCCAAAGCTGACACCATCTTGAACGGTCAGTTCATCCGTAAGGGTGACAAGGTGGTCATGTGGTACGCCTCGGGCAACCGGGACGAGTCCGTGTTCGAGCGGCCGGACGAGTTGATCATCGACCGGCCCAACGCCCGCAACCACATCGCTTTCGGGTTCGGCGTCCATCGGTGCATGGGCAACCGATTGGCCGAGCTGCAGTTGCGGATCCTCTGGGAGGAGCTGCTCCCACGCTTCGAGAGGATCGATGTCGTCGGTGAGCCGGAGTACGTGCAGTCCAACTTCGTTCGCGGCATCAGCAAGCTGATGGTCGAGCTCACCCCCAAGGGAACCGGATGAGTTCGGGGCGCGCGGTGGTGGTCGGCGCCAGCCATGCCGGCGCGCAGTCGGCCACCCGCCTCCGCCGGGAGGGTTGGTCCGGTGACATCGTGGGCCGGTGACGAGCCGATGTTGCCCTACCAGCGACCTCCTTCTCGAAGACCTGTGGAAGGAACAAGGACGATCTGCGGAAGGGACAAGAAGGTGTCGGCGCTCCCATGGTCCCGGTCGGACCAGTACGACCACAAGCTGCGGATCGCGGGACTCAACAACGGTTATGACGACATCGTCCTGAGCGGTGACCCCACCTCTGACCGAAACCGCACCTGCTACTACCTCAGGCAGGGCGAGCCGGTCGCCGCTGACAGCGTCAACCGCCCCGGGGACTCCATGACCACCAACGGCATTCTCGGCCAAGTCGCCGTCGACACGACTGCCCTGACACCGGAGGTGGCGGTGTGAGCAAGCAGACCGACCACTGGTCGTGGTCACCACCGAACGTCTGACCCCCGAGGTGAACAAGGATGGTTTGGAGGTCGACGGCAGGGCCCGCGATGAGACTTCTGCCTTTCGTTCCGGGCGCCCGTGACTCGCATCAGTCCGCAGGCGTGCGACGCGCACCCGCGGACGCCCGCGGCCCTGCATGGTGGCTCGCGTTGGTCGTCTGCAAACCCCTTCTGCTGCTCGTCAGGAGAGCGGACTGGCGCGGTACAGAGCGCCTTCCCGGGTCGGGGGGCGCAGTACTGGCGGCCAACCATGTCTCCCAAGCCGACCCGCTCTTCCTCGCGGAGATGGTCCTCGCCCAGGGCCGGACCCCCTGGTTCATGGCAAAATCAAGCCTGTTTCAGAGCAGAGCAGTGGGCTGGTGGTTTCGGTCGGCCGGCCACGTCCAGGTCGACCGCTCCGACGGGCGAGCCGGGATCCGCGCCGCGATCGAAGCAGTGGATCGCGGCGCCCTCGTCGTCGTCTACCCGGAGGGATCGATCACGAACCGACCGGATGCACGTCTGATGTCGCTCAGGTCGGGTGCTGTTCGCATCGCGCTCGAGACGTCAGTCCCATTGATCCCCGTCGCCCAATGGGGTGTGCAGGCCATCGCGCCAGCCTACGAAGGAAGGGTGGTGCTGGGCCGCCGTCGTCGGGTCACCCTGCTGGTCGGGGACCCGGTCCCGCTCGAGGACCTCCGAGAATTGCCGACGGCGACGGCAGCCGCTGCGGGTGTGCAAAGACTTCAGGACACCCTCGCAGCGATGGTCGACCAACTGGCCGACGAGCACGCTAGGAGCATGGGTCAGTAATGGCTCGAAGCGCGCCGAGAGTACGGCGGAGTGC
>NZ_JADDKI010000234.1:0-4006 GCF_015356725.1 Dietzia sp. SYD-A1 | reverse complement strand
GCCTGGCCGTCCGGGACCACCTCGTCGACCGCGCGCAGCTCGAGCGCCTCGGCGGCGGTGAGCGTGCGACCGGTCAGGCACAGCTCCTTGGCCACCGCGGGCCCGACCAGGCGCGCGAGCCGCTGGGTGCCGCCGGCGCCGGGGATGATGCCCAGGAGTATCTCGGGCTGGCCGAGTGTGGCCCTCTCGGCGGCGATCCGCCGGTCGCAGCACAGCGCCAGCTCCATGCCGCCGCCGAGTGCTGCGCCGGTGATCGCGGCGACCGTGGGCTGGGGGATCTCCGCGACCGCGGTGAACGCCGACTGCAGCTCGCGGGCCTCGGTGAGCATCCGCGCGTACGGCATCTGCCGCATCTCCTTGATGTCCGCGCCGGCGGCGAAGACCCGGTCGCTTCCGGTGAAGACCACGGCGTCGACGTCGGTGCGCCCCGAGACTTCCTGCGCCACGGCCCGCAGTTCCTCCTGCATGCCGCGGGACAGAGCGTTGACCGGCGGGCGGCTAAGGGTGACCGTCGCCAGTCCGTCAACGACGTCGAGGGATAGGAATTCATACATGCAGGGGCTCCGAACGTAGGGGGAATCTCCATTGTATGTGAACCAGGCCACTCATACCGTCGTGGGGCGAGCTCCTCCGAGTGAGGGGGCTCACAGAGACTGAGGAGTTGAACCCATGCCATCGACCGTCCAGGCACGGCCCTGGCGTCCGCCGCTGGGGCCCGAGGGCTTCCAGTGGGAGATCCCGGACCGATTCAACATCGGCGCCGCCTGCACGGACGCCCATGCGCGGCAATCCCCCGCAATCGTGGTGGACCGCGGCGACGACCCGCCGGAGGTCACCACGTTCGGCGAACTCGGCGACCGCGCCCGCCGCCTCATCACCTTTCTCCGCGACCGCGGGGTCGGCGAGGGCGACCGAGTCGCCGTGATGTGCGCGCAGTCCGCCGAGACCGCCGTGGCCCACGTGGCCGCCTACCTCATGGGCGCGATCGCGGTCCCCCTCTCGGTGAAGTTCGGCCCCGAGGCCGCGCTGTTCCGCATGGGTGACTCCGGGGCCGTGGCCGCGGTGTTCGACGCGGACTGCTATGCGCGCCTGGCCGGCGAACTGGCCGAACTGCCCGAGCTGGCCACGGTGCTGGTCGCCGGCGAGATGGGGCCGGCCGCGGAGGCGGGGGCGCTCACCGCGCTGCCGCTGTCGGTGACGGACTCGGCCGACCTCGCCGTCGTCGTCGCGGACACCGGGCCCGACGACCCGGCCCTGCTCATCTACACCTCCGGAACCACCGGCCAACCCAAGGGCGCCCTGCACGGGCACCGCGTGGTGCTGGGGCACATGCCCGGGGTGGTCCGCGCGCTCGACGGGTTCCCCGAGCAGGGCGACGTGTTCTGGACCCCCGCCGACTGGGCCTGGGCCGGTGGGTTGCTCGACGTGTTGCTGCCGAGCCTCTACAGCGGTGTACCCGTGGTGGCCTCGGCCCGGCGGCCCAGCCCCGAGACCGTCGAGCACATCCTGCGGCGGCACGGGGTGACCTGCTCGTTCCTGCCGCCGACGATCCTCAAGATGATGCGCGCGTCCGAGGTCGACTACTCGACCACCGGGCTGCGGGCGGCGTTCTCCGGGGGCGAGGCGCTGGGCGAGGCCGTGGCCGAGTGGGCGCGCGAGGCGCTGGGGGTGCAGGTCAACGAGATCTACGGGCAGACCGAATGCAATCTGATCGTGGGCACCTGTCATTCGGAGTTCGCGACCCCGCCCGGCTCCATGGGCCGCCCCACGCCCGGGTTCGACCTGGTCCTGATCGACGAGGCGGGCCAGCCGGTCGCGGCGGGTGAGGTCGGCGAGATCTGCGTGCGCCTGCCCAGCCCCAACGCGTTCCTGCGCTACTGGAACGCGCCCGACAAGACCGCGGAGAAGACCGCCGGTGGAGTGCTGCACACCGGGGATCTGGCGCGGGTCGACGAGAGGGGGAGCTTCTGGTTCTCCGGCCGCAACGACGACCTGATCTCCTCGTCCGGCTACCGCGTGGGCCCCGGCGAGATCGAGGACCAGATCCTGCGCCACAGTGGGGTCGAGATGGTGGCCGTGATCGGCGTGCCGGACGAGCTGCGCGGAGAGGCGATCGTCGCGTACGTCGTCCCCGCCGAGGGGACCAGCGGCACCGACGAGTTGGCCCGCGAGATCCAGGCCCTGGTCAAGGAGCGACTCGCCTTCTACCAGTACCCGCGGGAGGTGCGGTTCCTCGACGAGCTCCCCACCACCAACACCGGAAAGATCCGCCGCGCCGCGCTGCGTAACGACCACAACCGACCGACCCCTGAGGATCCCTCATGAACAACCCCGTCGTCATAGGCGTCGTGCTCGCCTATTTCGTGCTCATGTTCGCCATCGGCGCGTGGGCCAACACCAAGATGAAGTCGGCCAAGGAGTTCCTCGTCGCGGGGCAGTCCCTGGGCTTCTTCGTCATGGCCATCGCCAGCTTCTCCTCCATCCAGTCCGGCTGGGGCATGGTCGGCGGAACCGGCCAGACCTACGCCTGGGGCCTGCAGGCGCTCATCGCCGTGGGGCTGCTCGCGCCCTTCGGCTTCGCCGTCGCCTGGTTCCTGCTGGGCAGCCGCCTCAACTGGATCGGCAAGAAGCACCGCGTCTACTCGGTGCCCGACCTCATCCGGGTCCGGTTCCAGGACCGGACCTCACACGCCACCATGTCGGTCGCGATCTTCATCGCCTCGATCGCGTACATGACCGCCCAGGTCACCTCGATCGGCGTGATCATCTCGCTGCTGCTGGGCACCTCGATCCCCACCAGCGTGTGGATCGGATCGGTGGTCGTGGCCGCGTACACGATGGCCGGCGGCATGCTCGCGGCCGTGTGGACCGACCTCGTGCAGGGCGTGCTCATGGTGGTCATGTCCGTGGGGCTGTTCTTCTTCGCCGTCCAGGTGGCCGGCGGCTGGCTCCCCATGCTCGACACCATCTCGGCAGGCAGCGCGGAGATGCTCTCGATCGACGGCGTCCAGGCGCCGACCTACATCTTCGCCTTCGGGCTGTTGATCTTCGTGGGCGCCGTGGGCCAGCCGCAGCTGCTCACCAAGTTCCTCATGCTCCGCGACATGACCCAGCTCAAGTGGGGTGCGGCCGTGGCGGGCATCGCCTACGCCATCACCACCCTGTTCTCCGTCGGCATCGGCCTGGCCACCCGCTCCATGACCCTCACCGGCGACGCGCCCGAGCTCGAGAACATCGACGACACCGCCATCTGGTTCCTCGACTCGGTGACCAACCCGATCGTCGGCGGCATCGCGCTGACCGGCCTGCTGGCGGCCATCATGTCCTCGGCCTCGAGCTTCATCACCATCGGCGCGTCGTCGATGATGCGCGACCTGCCCGGCGCCTTCGGCATCAAGGTGGTCCGCGAGCTGCTGTGGAGCCGGATCGCGAGCCTCACCCTGGTGGTGCTGTCGGTCCTGCTCACCCTGTTCCTCTCGCAGGTGGTGTTCCTGCTCGGCGCGCTGGGCTGGGCCGCCTTCGCCGCCGCGATCGTCGGGCCGGTGGTCATGTCCATCTACTGGCATCGCGCCACGGCCACCGCCGCGACCGTGACAGTGGCGTTCGCGATCCTCGGCAACATGATCATCACCTCCCTGGCCGCGCGGGACATCATCTCCGTTCCCGCGTTCATGCAGGTCGGCGGCATCTCGCTGCTCGTGTCGATCGTGCTGTTCTACGTGGTGTCGCTGATGACCACCAACCGGCACCCCGACGCCACCCTGGAGTTCCTCTACGGCGGCCGGAGTTCCGTGACCGACCCGCGGCTCAGCGGCGGGGCCGCCCCGACTGCGGACACCACCACCGCGGCGTCCTCCCAGGCCGGCTCGACCGCAGCGTCCCGACGGGCCACCTCCACCGCAGTGTCCTCCCGGGCTGCCTCCACCGAAAGGAACGACCATGTCTGATCACGCTTCTGATCCCGCTGCGCGCGGCCGCGGACTCGAGGGCGCACACGGCCGGGCGC
>NZ_JADDKI010000233.1:0-6742 GCF_015356725.1 Dietzia sp. SYD-A1 | reverse complement strand
GTACGCCCCCAGCCCGTCGGGCGACCTGCACCTGGGCAACCTGCGCACCGCCGTGGTGGCGTGGGTGCTTGCCCGCGGGTCGGGCCGCGGCTTCCGGATGCGCGTCGACGACCTCGACACCGCCCGCGCGCGACCCGGCGTGGCCGAGCGCCAACTGGAGGACCTCGCGGCGATCGGGATCGACTGGGACGGCGAGGTCATGTGGGAATCCGCGCGCTCGGACGCCTACGCCGCCGCCACCCGCCGCCTCACCGACCGCGACCTGGTCTACGAGTGCTACTGCTCACGCCGCGAGATCGCCGAGGCGCCGCGCGCCCCGCACTCCCCACCCGGCGCCTACCCCGGAACCTGTCGCGATCTCACAGACGCCGAGCGAGCGACCCGCCGCGAGGCACTCGGTCCGGGTCGGGTGCCGGCCCTGAGGCTGCGCGCCGGCATCACCGAACTCACCGTCGACGACCTGATCCACGGGCCCTATACAGGCGTTGTGGACGACGTGGTGCTCCGCCGCGGGGACGGGGTGTGGGCGTACAACCTCGCCGTCGTCGTCGACGACTCGGACCAGGGCGTGGACCAGGTCGTGCGCGGTGAGGACCTCCTGCCCTCCACCCCGCGCCAGGCCCATCTGGCCGAGCTCCTCGGCCTGCCCCGGCCGGAGTACGTCCACGTGCCGCTCGCGGTCAACGCAGCCGGCGAGCGTCTGGCCAAGCGGGACGGTGCGGTGACCCTGGCCGACCTGGCCACGGAGGGGACGACGACGAGGACGGCCGTCGCCCGGATCGTGGCCTCGCTGGGTGGACCACCCGGTGCGGATTCGATCGACGCGCTGTTCGGGGTGATCAGCCCGGAGTCGTTGCGGACCGGCCCCTGGGTCGTCACCTGATCGTCTCCTGTCGCGCCTCGCCCACGGACCCCGGATCCCGCGCCTTTCCGGCGCGCGGCGGCCGGTGAATTCGCGGGACGGGCTCGCCGGAGCGGATAATCGACGCCCGTGACCACTCCATCGCAACAGAATCCTGACCTCCACGGGCCTGGGCGGCCGGACGGGACCAGTCCCGAGCCGGCGCGCAGCACACCGGGCTCCACCGCTCGGACCGCTTCCGACCCATCCCCCACCCGGCCAGCGCCCACCGACCGGGACGACAGCACCGGGACGGACCGCGCGGTCTTCGCCACCATCGCCAGCCCGTACTACGGCTATCTGATCGCCCTGTTCGTGGGCGTCATGCTCATCAGCAACGTCACCGGCACGAAGGGCGTCCTGCTCTTTCCCGGCCTGAGCTTCGAGCTCGGCTTCCTCAGCCTCGACGGGCTCGTCACCGACGGCGCCTTCCTGCTCTTCCCGCTGGCATACGTGCTCGGCGACGTGATCAGCGAGGTGTACGGCTTCAGGGCGATGCGCCGCGTCGTTCTGTCCGGCTTCGCCGTGCTGGCGCTGGCCGCGCTGAGTTTCACGTTCACCGTCCACCTCCCGCCGGCACCGTTCTACGAGAACCAGGAGGCGTTCGAGGCCGTTGCCGGAGTGATCCCGCAATTCTTCCTCGCAGGCCTCGCCGGGTACGTGGTGGGCGAGCTGCTCAACTCCTACGTGCTGGTGTGGATGAAGCGCCGCACCGGCGAGAGGACCCTCTGGGCCAGGCTGCTCGGCTCAACCGTGGTGGGCCAACTCGCGGATACCCTCGTCTTCTGCACGATCGCCGCCCCCGCCCTGGGCATGGTGCTCGGGTCGGGCGACTACTGGAACTACGTCGTGATCGGGTTCGTCTGGAAGACGCTCGTCGAGGCGGTCCTGCTGCCGGTGACGTACGTGGTGATCGCGTGGATCAAGAAGCGTGAGCCCACCTACCAGACCGCGCTGGCCGACTCGTCTGCGGCGGGATCGTCGCCGGCGGGATCGTCGCCGGTGGGATCCGTCCCGGCAGACTCGAGGACATGACCTCCTACGGCAGGCGCGGCGGGCACGCTGACGGCGAGCACGCGGGCAGTGGGCGCGCTGACGGTGGGCACGGCGGATCGATACCGGTCCTCGGGGCCACCGTCGACGATCAGACCCGCTGCGTCCACTACCGCGGTCCCCTGGACGTGGTGGCGATCCGCTTCCACTGCTGCCGGGAGTTCTACCCGTGCTTCCGTTGCCACGCCGAGGCCGCTGATCACGCGGTCTCGGCGTGGCCGCGGGCCGAGTTCGACACTCCCGCGATCCTGTGCGGTGTCTGCCGGAGCACACTGTCGATCAGCCGATACCTCGAGGTCGACGGGTGCCCGGCCTGTGGGGCGGCGTTCAACCCGGGCTGTTCGCTGCACCATTCGATCTACTTCGACGGCTGACCCGCTGTCCCGCTGCCCTGTGGCGAACCGGCCCACGGCCTCACCCGAGGTATGCGTCCTCGCCCGAGGTGCGCGTCCTCGCCCGAGGTGCGCGTCCTGAATGGTGCAGAGACGCAGCGCAAGTCCACCACGACCTGACGAAGAGGCCGCGCAAGCCGAACAGGGCGCGCACGCCAGCGTCTCTGGGGCCGCGCAAGCCGAAGAGGGCGCGCAAGTCGGCGCGACAGCGGGCGGTGCCTGCGGGCGGTGCTACGCCGAGTAGTACCGGCCCAGGAACTCGGACTTGTACGCCAGGTACTCGTCGGGCCCGGCGTCCATCGCGGCCCGCACCTCGTCGACCAGCCGCACCACGAACGCCAGGTTGTGCAGGGTGAGCAGGGTCGACCCGAGGAACTCCTTGGCCTTGAACAGGTGGTGCAGGTACGCGCGGCTGTAGTCGCGCGAGACCTCGGACGGCCCCTCGGGGTCGAGCGGGGTGTGGTCGTGCCGGAACTGGGCGCGGGTGATGTTGACCCGGCCGTTCAGCGTGTAGATCCCGCCGTGACGGGCGAGCCGGGTGGGCGCGACGCAGTCGAAGGTGTCGGCCCCGTTCTCCACGGCCGTGAAGATGTCGTCGGGCTCGCTGATCCCCAGCAGGTGGCGCGGCCGGTCCTCGGGCAGCTCCTCGGTGCACCAGCCCACGATGGTGCCCAGGTTCTCCTTCTCCAGCGCGCCACCGATCCCGTAGCCTCCGAACCCGCGCCGTCCCCGGTCCTCGGCGCGGTCGCTCATCTCCACGAGCCCGCGCACGGCCTGTCGCCGCAGGTCCTCGAACTGCGCGCCCTGGACCACGCCCCACAGCGACTGGCCGGGCCGGTGGGTCCGTTCCACCGACAGGCGCTCGTGTTCGTCGAGACACCGCTGCGCCCAGCGCCGCGTGCGCTCGACCGACCTCTCCTGGTACTCGCGGGTGTTCATGAGCGTGGTGAGCTCGTCGAAGGCGAACAGGATGTCGGCCCCCAGACCGTGCTGGATCCGCATCGAGACCTCCGGGGAGAAGCGGTGCGCGGAGCCGTCGAGGTGCGAGGTGAAGGTGACGCCGTCCTCGTCGACCTTCGCGAGCCTTCCCTGGCCCTTGTTGGTGGCGGAGTCGTCCGGGGCCTTCGCCGCGCCGGCCGACATCTCGATCACCTTCTTGAACCCCACACCCAGGCTCATCACCTGGAACCCCCCGGAGTCGGTGTAGGTCGGCCCGGGCCAGCGCATGAACTCCCCCAGCCCGCCGGCCGCGTCCACCACGTCGTGGCCGGGCTGCAGGTACAGGTGATAGGCGTTGGCCAGGACGGCCTGCGCGCCGGTCGAGCGGACCTGCTCAGGGGTCAGGGTCTTGACCGTCGCCTTGGTGCCGACGGGGATGAACGCCGGGGTGGCGATGTCGCCGTGCGGGGTGCGGATGACGCCGGTGCGGCCCCCCGCGGTGCCGTCGAGGGCCATCCGCGAACCCACGTCGAAGGTGGTCGCGCGCGGGGTGGGGGGCGTGTGAACCGACATGGGTCCCATCGTGGCACGACGGTCCGGGGGGCCGTCCGTGGCCCTACGATGGGGGGATCGACGACCGCAGCTATCGACGACGACGACGAGGTGAGCGATGCCCGGCACGAGCGGCCGACGGCTCTCCCGGCGCGAGCGCCACGATCAACTGGTGGTCCTAGGGGTGCGGCTTCTGGAGACGGTCCCGTTCCACTCGCTCTCGATGGACGATGTCGCCGAGCGGGCCGGTGTTTCGCGCAGTCTGCTGTTCCACTACTTCCCGACCAAGCTCGTCTACCTCACGGCGGTGGTCAACGCGGCGGCCGATCACGTCCTGTCCCTGACCGAGGTCCCGGAGGGCACCAGCGCGGAAGACCGGACCCGGGCGATCATCACCGCACTGGTGCGCTACATCCAGCGGCGCCGCGACAACTACGTGGCCGTCCTGCGGTCGGGCCGGTCCGTCGACCCGGTCCTCGAGCAGGTCGTCGACGGCATGCACCGCACCGTCAGCCTGCGCATCCTCCGCAGCATCGGGGTGGACCGACCCGGTCCCATGTCTCTGGTGCTCACCCGCGCCTGGTTGGCCGGAGTCGAGGAGCTGGCGCTGCTGGGCGAGGAGTCCGGGCTACCCCAGGCCACCGTCATCGACTCGGCGCTGACCACCCTCCGGGCGGTGGCCACCCTGCCGGATTTCGTCGCCGACGTCGCCCCGGCCGACGACGGGGAATGAGAGGAGTCCCGGAACTCCAGTGAGTTCCGGGACTCTCCCGTGGCGGTGGCGGTGGGATTTGAACCCACGGTTGGGGGTTACCCAACACAGCATTTCGAGTGCTGCACCTTCGGCCGCTCGGACACGCCACCGCCGATCAGGCTACTTCACGAGTGGCCGCAGGCGGAAATCGCCTGCTCGACGGGCGGATCAGGCCGTGCCGATGTAAGGCCGTGCCGGTCTCAGGCCTTGTCGTTGCCGGTGAGCTTGCCCGCTGCCTCGTTGGCCTTGTCCTTGAGCTTCTCGGCACCCTGCTTGATGCCGGCCTTGCCCTGGTCCGCCTGGCCCTCGGCCTGGAGGTCGCGGTCGCCGGTCGCGGCGCCGGCCGACTCCTTGGCGCGGCCGCCGAGCTCCTCGGCCTTGTTCGAGAACTTGTCTCCCACACCCATGTGGTGCTCCTCTCGATCGCGGCGCCGGTGCCCGGCGCCTCTCCTCACCCACCGTACGGAGATGCGCGATGGGCATCCACCGCACGACGGTCACGATCCCATCACCGCCGAGCGCGGAAGAAGTCCTCCAGCAGCGCGGCGCACTCGGTCTCGAGCACCCCGCCCCGGACCTCGGGGCGGTGGACGAGCCGGCGGTCACGGACCACGTCCCAGAGCGATCCACAGGCCCCGGTGCGGGGCTCCCAGGCGCCGAAGACTATGCGACCCACTCGGGCCGCGACCGCGGCGCCGGCGCACATCGTGCACGGTTCCAGCGTCACGACGAGGGTGCAGTCCTCCAGCCGCCACCCGTCACCGAGCTCCCGAGCCGCAGCACGCAGAGCCAGCACCTCGGCATGGGCGAGGGGATCGCCGTCGGCCTCGCGCCGGTTGGCGGCCGCCGCCAGTTCCCGGCCGTCCGGGCCCACGATGACCGCCCCGACCGGCACATCTCCGTCCGGGGTCCGACCCGCGACCGCCAGGGCCCGTCGAATCAGCACCTCGTCCGCGGACCGGGGCGAGGTCAGAGACATGGGCGCCGCCGGAGGAGTGCGCGGGACGCGGGAGGTACGCGCCTCACGAGTCGGGTTGGTGCCGCTCGAGCTCCTCGCCGAAGCCCATCCGCTCGGCCAGCGACTGAAGCTGCTCGTCGGCGTAGAGGTCGGTCTCGGAGACGATGATCTCCAACACCCCGGGCGGCAACCCGACGTCCTCGAGGATCGCCATGTCCCCCTCCCCCCAGGGGTCGGCGTCCTCGAGGTCCTCGTCCGGCAGGTCCACGTTGAGCTCGTCGAGCACGTCGGCCGCGAGGTCATAGTCCAGGGAGGCGGTCGCATCCGAGAGCATGAGACGCATCCCGGACGGGCCGGGGCGCAGGATCACGAAGAACTCGTGATCGACGTCCACCAGGCCGAACGAGGCGCCCTCGGTGCGCAGCGAACGGACCTGGCGCGCGGCGTCGTCGAGACTGGTCAGTGCGGAATCGTCGAGCCGGGTGATCTCCCATGACCCGCCCGCCTGCAACACCCCGAAGGCGGACCCTGTGACGGCGTCGTCGTCGCTCTCACCGTCGCGGTTGGTTCGATCGGAGGTGCTGGCCATGGGCCCAACCGTAGTCGCCTGTGAGAACCTTGTCAGGTGACGGCGGTGACGGACGTGTGCGTGCTCGGGACGGGCCTCATCGGCGGTTCACTACTGCGGACCCTGGGGCCGGAACGTGCGTTCGGCTGGAACCGTTCGGCCCCCGGCGCGCGGGGGGCGACGACAGCAGGCTTCGACGTCTCCACGGACCTCGCCGACACACTCCGCCGGGCCACGCGGGCGGACGCCCTCGTCGTCGTCGCGGTCCCCCTCCCCGCCCTCGGCGCGGTTCTCGACGCGGTGGCCGAGCACGCCCCCGGGATCGCTCTGACCGACGTGATCAGCGTCAAACGACCGGTTCTGGACGCGGTGCGCGAGCGAGGGTTGGGCGCGCGATTCGTGGGTGGGCACCCCATGGCCGGCACCGCGCACTCCGGCTGGGAGGCCACCGACCCGGATCTGTTCCGTGGTGCGACCTGGCTCGTGGCCGCGGACGACGACGCCGACCCCCACACGTGGTCCCGCGTCGCCCGGATGGCCTCGGACTGCGGCTCCCGGGTCGTCTCGTCCACCTCGTCCGACCACGACGCGGCCGTGGCGAGGGTCTCCCATCTGGGACACGTGG
>NZ_JADDKI010000232.1:0-3792 GCF_015356725.1 Dietzia sp. SYD-A1 | reverse complement strand
CCACCCACACGATCGCCCAGAGTGCGGGGCAGCCGCGGGGCGGCGAGCGCCGGAGGGCCAGCCGCCCCGCCGGCTGAGTCCGCTCCCCCTCGAGTCGCCCGATCGATCAGCCGCCGGCCGTCACCCGAACACGGTGATGGTCTGGCGGCTGATCGCCGTCAGTGCCCCATTTGGTCCCCACAGCATGGCGTGCGTGTGGGCGTACCCGTCGCGGGAGGCATCGGTGGTGGCCTCGTACGCGAAGACCGCCTCCGGCGGGATCGTGTCGGGGCCGACTTCCGAGACGAGCTCCAGCGTCCAGGTCAGACTGCTGGCGGGCGCGAACCCGGAGAGCATCTGGATGGTCGCCGGCGGCCAGGCGTCCGCGAGCACCAACAGGTGCTCCTCGTGGAACTCCTCCGGGGCCTCGCGCAACTGCGCCCAGCCCGACAGATCGCCGGTCTCGGCTCCGCTGAAGGGCAGGGCGCCACCCACCTGCCTCAACGCGAGGAACCGGTAGAACTCGGGGGTCACCTTCTCGATGTACGGAAACGGTTCGATCGTGCCGGGTTCCGGCAACTCCGGCACGGGATGTCGCGGCGCGACGGCGATGGTGGACTCGCGGTGCCGCCCGAACGCCGCCAGTGCCGTGGCGACGATCGCGCCCTTCTGTCGCAGGGTGGCCCGGGCCTGCGTCACGTTCTTCCCGACCCGGAGGATCTCCGCGTCGACCTCGACGCCGCCCGTCGTAGCAGGGCCGACGAACGAGACGGTGAATGATCTCAACGGGTGTAAAGAACCGGCGGCCACGCCGTCTCCCGACCCGGCCCCCACCCCTGACGGCGACGCATCCCTCACGCGGCCTTTGGCCGCCGCGAGCAGCAGGGCTCCGGTCAGTCCCCCGTAGATCGCCCGGCCCTGTGTCCACCCGTCCGCGATCTCCACGGTCCCACCGGCCGAGGCGGCCTCCAACATGCTCTTCAGCGACATGCCGGCCAGTCTGCCAAAGGGGTCAGTGGACCAGTTGGGCGCGCCCCTTCTGCCGGAGCGCAGCCAGTGCGGACGTCAGACCCGGCATCTTCGGCATCCGGTCGAACATCTTCTCGCTGCGGGTCTCCGCCGCGTCGTCGGCGGTCCGGTGGAGGAACCTGTCGGGCAGTGAGAGCCTCGCGATGGTGCGCCAGGACTGCAGGTACTGCTTCCACAGCGGTCCGCTCACGTAGGGCAGGTCGTACCGGTCGCACAACTCCCGGACCCGGAGCGAGATCTCCGCGTACCGGTTGGACGGCAGGTCGGGGAACATGTGGTGCTCGATCTGGAACGACAGGTTGCCCGACATGAGGCTCATGACCGGGCCGCCGTCGAGGTTGGCACTGCCGAGCATCTGGCGCAGGTACCACTCGGCCTGCGACTCGTGCTTCACGTCCTTGGCCGTGAACTTCTCGGCCCCGTCCGGGAAGTGCCCGCAGAAGATCACCGCGTTGGTCCAGATGTTCCGGATGATGTTCGCGGCGAAGCTCGCGGTCAGCGCCTGCCGTCCGGCCGGCCCGGCCAGAACGGGGAACAGGATGTAGTCCTTGAGCACCTGCTTTCCCGCCTTGCGCAGGAACGCACGGGCGGTGCGCTGGTCGGCCGGGCTGGCATCGGAGCCCGGGAGCGCGTCCTGGACACGGACCCCCTGCAGTCCGATCCCCCACTCGAATCCCGCCATGAGCGCGGTGTTGACGAGCAAGTTCGCGGAGAACCTGGGCTCCCACGGAATGTCACGTGTGACCCGCAGGACCCCGAACCCCACGTCGTCGTCCATCCCGACGATGTTGGTGAACTTGTGATGCAGATAGTTGTGCGTGTGCTTCCAGTCCGCCGAGCTGCCGACCAGGTCCCATTCCCACGTGGTGGAGTGGATCTCCGGGTCGTTCATCCAGTCCCACTGCCCGTGCAGGACGTTGTGCCCGATCTCCATGTTCTCGAGGATCTTGGCCACTGCCAGAGCCCCTGTACCCAGAACCCAGGCGGTCCGGTTCCGCGCGCCGAGGTACAACACGGCCCGGGCCCCGAGTTCGATTCCCCGTTGCAGCCGGATCACGCTGTGGATGTACCGGTAATCCCGGTCCCCGCGGGATGCCAACACATCGGCCCTGATCGCGTCGAGCTCCCGTCCGAGCTCGTCGATCTGCTCGGTAGTCAGGTGCGCGTACTCGCCTACATCAGAAATGGCCATGGATCAACTCTAGGCGCGCTCTCCGATTCGCGGCTACCGGCGAGTAGCAAGGAGGGTCGGATACGTGACCAAGGGCACGCGGCGACCGTCCTCTCAGGCAGCCCACGACCGGCGCAGGACCTCCAGCGATCCGTGCACCCGCTCACGGCTCGAGCCCACCGGGGCGATCATCAACTCGTCCGCGCCCGCGCGTTCGGCGAAGTCCGCCAGGTAGTCGCGGACCTCCGGCCCGTCACCCACCGCGGTGTAGGAGATCATGTGCAGGATCTGGCGACCGGCCGCCGATTCCATCACCATGTCCAGCTCCTCGTCCGAGAAGTGGCGTCCGCGTCCGGCCATGAGCTTGACGCGCTGACGGCGATACCAGTGCAGCTCACCTGCCGCTCGCTCCGTGTCGTCGTCGGCCACCACGTTGACCGCGGCGATCATGTACGGCTCGGCCAGCTGATCGCTGGGCTCGAAGCGGTCGCGGTACACCGCCGAGGCCTGCTCGAGCGCATCGGGCGCGAAGTGCGAGGCGAACGCGTAGGGCAGTCCGTACGCGGCGGCCAGCTGCGCGCCGAACAGGGAGGACCCGAGGATGTAGAGCGGGATCCTGGTCCCGCGTCCGGGCGTCGCCGTGATCCCGCGGGTACGGGCGAGGTCCGAGGGCGAGTCCCCCAGGAAGGCCTGGAGTTCACGGACGTCGTCGGGGAAGCGCTCGGCGGCCGACGGGTCACGACGTAGGGCGCGGAACGTCTGCGGGTCGGTGCCCGGGGCCCGGCCCAGTCCCAGGTCGATACGGCCCGGGTGCAGCTCGGCGAGTGTGCCGAACTGCTCGGCGATCACGAGCGGCGAGTGGTTGGGCAGCATCACCCCGCCGGACCCCAGCCGGATCCGCTGTGTCTGCGAGGCGATGTGCGCCATGAGCACCGCCGGGGCCGAGGAGGCGATGGACCCCATGTTGTGGTGCTCGGAGTACCAGACCCGCTCGTACCCGAGTTCCTCCGCCTTGCGGGCCAGGGCGACCGAGTCCCGCAGCGCGTCGCCGACGGACTGCCCCGGGCGGACCGAGGCGAAGTCGATCACGGACAGTGGCAGCGGGGAGGGGGTCATGACGGGTCCAACCCCCGTCCCGCGGGGCCTATTCCGTGCCGCGCCCGGACGGGGGCGGCACACTGGGGGGATGTCCGATCCCGGCTCCGGTCCAAGCTCCAGCTCCGTCGACATCGCACACCTGGTCTCGGCGATGCGCCGGACCGAACCGTTGGTG
Organism: Dietzia sp. SYD-A1; assembly: GCF_015356725.1. Classification (NCBI taxonomy): domain Bacteria; kingdom Bacillati; phylum Actinomycetota; class Actinomycetes; order Mycobacteriales; family Dietziaceae; genus Dietzia; species Dietzia sp. SYD-A1. The sequence continues at coordinate 340 of NZ_JADDKI010000232.1, read as the reverse complement.
CACTGCCTGACCAACTCGGTGGTCCGTCAGGTCACGGCCGACGTCCTGCTCGCCGCCGGTGCGGCGCCGGCGATGGTCGACCACCCCGAGGAGGCCGCCGACTTCGCGGCCGTCGCCACCGGGGTGCTGATCAACGTGGGAAACCCGACGGCCGAACAGGTGGAGGGCATGCACGCGGCGATCGCCTCGGCCAGGGAACACGGCACGCCGTGGGTGCTCGATCCGGTGGCGGTCGGCGGGCTGACACTCCGCACCGGGCTCGCCACCGACTGGCTCGACCACGGTCCCGCGGCGATCCGCGCGAACGCCTCGGAGATCGTGGCGCTGGCCGGGGCCGGGG
>NZ_JADDKI010000231.1:0-15239 GCF_015356725.1 Dietzia sp. SYD-A1 | reverse complement strand
GGGCCGTGGCCGCAGTGCCCGCGGGCACTCTCGTCACGGCCCTGGCGGCCCTCCTCGTGGGGGTCCTGGCCTATGGGGGCGACGCGGGCCACGGACCGACCTGGATCGGGATACTCGTCCTGTTCCCGCTGGCGGCGTTCGAGGCGCTCGCGGCTCTTCCCGCCGCGGCAGGGCACCTGTCGCGGGCGATCCCCGCCGCCGAACGCGTCCGGGACATGATCCGACAGGCCTGCGGGAGCAACGGGACCGCGAGGGCCACCGGTGCGGGTGCGGAGGTCGAGGACGACGCCGCCGCGTCACTCGTGGACGATGGCGAGATTCTCCTATTGGCGACGGGTCTGAGCTGGGGATACGCCGACCGAGCGCTGAACTCGACGCCTCTGGGGCTCGTCCTGCGCCGCGGCGACCGGGTGGTGATCCGGGGCCCGTCGGGATCCGGCAAGAGTACGCTGGCGCGGGTCCTGGCAGGGCTTGACACACCTCTGACCGGACGCGTGCGGGCGCCGGGAGGGGACCTGGCGAGACTCGACCGACCCCACTGTCGCGAGCAGGTGATCTACCTCGCCCAGGACGCCAGAGTGTTCGCCACCACTCTACGAGACGATCTGCTCGTGGCCCGGGGTGATGCGACCGATCAGGAGCTTCTGCGCGTCTTGGACGAGGTCGGTCTCGGCGGGTGGGTCGCCGGCCTGCCGGACGGACTGGACACGGTGCTGGAGGGCGGGGGTGACGCCGTCTCCGGCGGACAGCGGCGACGGATCCTGCTCGCGCGGGCCCTTCTGGTCTCCGCGCCGGTCGTGATTCTCGACGAGCCCACCGAGCATCTCGAGGCCGGGGATTCGGGCTCGGTCCTCCGTCGGATCTGCGAGTGCGGTCCGGGCGGTCTGTTCGGGCCGGACCGGGCGGTCGTCGTGGTCACCCATGATCGCTCGACCCGGGTGAGGGCGACGAAGGAGATCGAACTCTAGGGAGCGGTCAGCCGGCGACCCGCCTCAGCCGCGCAGACATGTGCGGGACCAGGCCCCGCTCCGGGTGGACGCGCTCTTCCACCCACCCCAGGTCGCCGCCCTCCACGATCCCGTAGAGGCGTTTTGCGCCGCCTCGCTCCGGGCCGGTGGGGGAGGCCAACACCACGTCGGTCGCCATCTCCCACGCGGCCTGGTTGATCGGCGTGCCGTAGTACATCTCGATCACTCCGGAGGCGTGTGCCACGAGGAACTCGAGCCGGTCGTCGGCGGAGATCCGCCAGAATCCCGACTCCCGGTAGGCGGGGTCGTCCACCGCTCCGCCCGAGTCGTAGGTCCAGGCCCGGGAGCTCCAGCTCAGGTAGTTCTCCCCGTCGTGCGCCACGACGATCTGCTGGCCGAAGCGGTGCTCCCCCCGGTCGGCGGTGTCCGCCTCGCCCTCGCCTTCCCAGACCCCCACCAGGGGGAGCAGCGCGAGGAGGCCGGGGTGCAGGTCCGGTCCGAATCGGAGGTTGGCCGTGTCCTCGGGGATCGGGAGCTCGGAGAAGGCCGGGATGTTCCGGCCGGCGGTCTGCTCTGAACGCCGCGCCGCGGCATCGACCGCCGCGTTCGCGGATCCGCGCACGACCGAACCGCCGTCTCCCCCCTCGGGGGTGGACGGCGTGGGGTCGACCGCGCCGGTGGGGTCGCTGTCCGTCACGACTCGTCGGTCACCGTGCGGTACACGATGTAGCAGGTGGCCCACAGGATGGCCAGCGTGCAGAGGACGAGGAGGATCTCGAAGAAGAGCACCATGGCGTAATTCTAACCCCGGGGCCGTCAGCCGAGTGAGATGCGGGCGTCGATCGAGTGGATGAGGCAGTCGTCCGAGGGGACCACGAAGTCCTCGCTGACCCGCGCCCGGAGTCCCACGACGGTCACGAGGGTGAAGTCCGCGTGTACGACGCCCTCGCGCCCCGGGGGGTCGACGGTGATGACGATGTCGCGCACCTCCCGGATCGTCGAGTACTGCAGGTGCAGATGCAGGTCCCACCTGAGGTGGTCGGCGCCGAACCCCGTCTTGAACCCGTTCTCGCGACGGACGCAGTCGGGGGCGAAGGGCACCCGGAACGCCGCCGCGGGGAGCGTGAGCGCCGTGAGGTACATCCGCACCGCCGCCTCGCGCTCGGCGGGCGAGTACGGGCCGGGGTGGTCGGGTACCTGCGGGACCGCACCGCGACGCTGGTCGATGCCGACGAGGACGGCGGAGGCCACGGAGGCGCCGAGCGCCACGACGGAGGCACGTGCGGCCATGCCGAGCGCTCTGGAGAGAAGTGACATGCCCAGAGATTAGCGACTCGATCGCCCGGGCGGGGCGGGGAGAATCCTCACCTCTCGACGGGGACACCGATGAGCGAGCCGTACTCGACCCAGCTGCCGTCGTAGTTGACCACTGAGGGCTGGTCGAGGAGCTCGTGGAGGACGAACCACGTGTGGCTGGAGCGCTCCCCGATCCGGCAGTAGGTCACCACGCGACGGCCGGGCTGGTCGAGGAGATCCGCGTAGATCTCCCTGAGGTCGGCGTCCGTCCGGAAGGTGCCGTCGCGGGTCACCGCGCGGTTCCAGGGAATGCTCACGGCGCCCGGGATGTGGCCGCGCTGACGACCGCCCTCCTGTGGCAACCCGGCCGGCGCCGCGAGGCGGCCGGTGTACTCGTCGACGGAGCGCACGTCCACGAGTGCGTCGGTGCCCAGGCCCGCCAGGACGTCGTCGCGGAACGCGCGGATCGACAGGTCCTGCGGGTCGGCGACGTAGTCGGTCACGGGTCGTCGGGGCAGATCGGTCGTGAGCGGCAACCCGTCGCGCTCCCAGCGCATTCTGCCCCCGTCGAGCAGTCGCACGTCGGCGTGGCCGTACAGCCGCAGGTACCAGTACGCGTAGGCCGCGAACCAGTTGTGATTACCGCCGTAGACCACCACGGTGTGGTCGCGGGTGATGCCGCGTGCGGACAGGAGCTCGGCGAACCGCTCGCGGCCGACGAGATCTCGCGCGTACTCCTCCTGCAGCTCCGTCCGCCAGTTCAGTGCGACGGCACCGGGGATGTGACCGTCCGTGTGGTACGCCGCCACGTCCTCGTCGACCTCGAGGAAGACCACCGAGTCGTCGTCGAGGCGCGATTCGGCCCAGCGTGTGCTGACCAGTACGTCGTCGCGACTCATGTCGGCGAGTCTAGTGGTCCGGTCGGGCCAGGCCCCCGAGTGCCGTTGCGCCCGGGGCGCCGGTGCCCGCGGCGGTGATCGTCCCGCCCCTCACGGTGAGGGTCTCCACCGCGACGCCGAGGGGCAGGACGTCCGGGGGGAGCGTGAGCGCGGTTCGTCGCAGCGCCAGGTCGGGATCCTGGTCTGGGAGGCCGGAGGGCCCCGTCGCGGCGGCGACGGGGACGAGGTGCGCGCCGCGGTCGTCGACGACGAGGTCGACCTCGGCCGAGACCCGGGTGTCGGTCCCCTCGAGCGTCCCGGTGACCCGGGCGCGGTGCTCGACGCCTCCGGCCAGACTCGGGTCGTCGGCGCCACCGACCAGGACGTCCCTCATCCCCAGTGCGGGGCCGAGCGCGTCGCCGGTGATCTGGACGGCCACGCGCTCGACGACCGCGGTCATGTCGGCGGACCGGTCCGCCGGGAGGTGTAGATCGGTGACCAGGGCCTCCACGGCCACCGGACCGAGACCCGGGCGGGTGACACCCTCGACGCGGATCGACGCCGACGCCGGCGTCCCGGGCCCGGTCCACCGTGCGGTCGGACCCCCGCCGAGCATCACCGACGGGGCCGGGAGTCCCGGCGTGGCGGGGCGGATCCGGGTGGACACGTCGGCCTCCACCCTGGAGGCGTTGACGGTGTCGACGGCGAAGGCGCCGGCCAGTGCGACGGCCAGGGTGGCGGCCACCACCGCGACGGTGCGACGAGCTCTCATGGGGTTCAGGTCTACTCCGATGGCCGTAACTGGGGGGTGGGTCGCTAGTATCGTCTGGGCGCCAGGACGAGGAGGAAGCGACACATGGACGTAGTGCTCCTCACGGCTGAATCCGATCCCGAGACGGTGGTCCCGGCTCTGTCGCTCCTGCCGCACTCGGTCAGGCTGCTACCGCCCCTCGCCTCCTCGGTGGGCGAGTTGGCCGGTGCCGCGCTCGCCGTGGTCGACGCGAGGAGTGATCTCGCGGCCTCGCGCGCGCTCTGCCGGCTCCTCTCGGGGAGCGCGGAGATCTCCGTCATCGCGGTGGTCTCCGAGGGCGGACTGATCGCGGTCAGCGGGGACTGGGGGCTCGATGACATCATCCTGCCGACCACCGGGCCCGCCGAGGTTGACGCCCGGTTCAGACTGTCCGCCGCACGTCATTCGTCGCAGGGCGAGTCCGACGGCGGACTGCTCACGGTGGGCGAGCTCGTGATCGACGAGGAGACCTACGTGGCCCGGGTCAAGGGCCGACCCCTGGATCTGACCTACAAGGAGTTCGAACTCCTCAAGCACCTGTGCCAACACCCCGGGCGGGTGTTCTCGCGCGCCCAGCTCCTCCAGGAGGTGTGGGGGTACGACTTCTTCGGCGGCACCCGGACCGTCGACGTCCACGTCCGGCGACTGCGCGCCAAGCTCGGACCGGACCACGAGTCCCTCATCGGAACCGTGCGCAACGTCGGGTACAAGGCGGTCCGGCCGACCGACCGCAGGGAGGACGGGGGAGACGCATGATCGCCATCGAGCGTTCGGTGGACGACGCCACGGCCGCCATGATCGAGGCGGTCGCCCGTGAGGCCGGCGACGAGGACGGGGTGCCCCCGCTCGGCGAGCAGCCGATGCGGTCTCTCCGGTCGGACGACGGGCAGGGCGTCCGCCATCTGCTGATCCGCGGCGACGGGGGAGGGGTCGTCGGTTACGCACAGCTCGCGGGCGAGGGCGGGGACGCGACCGCCGAGATGGTCGTCGCCCCCCGGGAGCGGAGACGAGGGGTCGGTTCGGAACTGGTGCGCACCGTGCTCGAGTTGGAGCCCGCCGCCGCGGTGTGGGCGCACGGTGACCTGCCGGCCGCGCGAGCGCTCGCCGCTTCGGTCGGTCTGGTGCGCACCCGAGAGCTCCTCAAGATGCGTCGGAGCGCGGCCGACGGCCCCGCACTCCCCGCGATCGGTCCCGCCGAGGGGATCGAGACGGGAACCCTGGCGGAGGCGGTCTCCGAAGGAGGTGGGCGGTGGCCCGGGCTGGACGCCCGGGAGGAGTTGCTCCGCGTCAACAACGCCGCCTTCTCGTGGCACCCGGAGCAGGGCGGGTGGAGCCGTGGGATGCTCGACCAGCGCCTCGCGGTGGAGTGGGTGGACCCCGCGGGGGTCTTCCTGGCCGTCGATACCGTCGGGCCGGCGCCACGGCTCGCGGGGTTCCACTGGACCAAGACGGTCACCGAGCCCGGTTCCCCCGTGGAGGGTGAGGTCTACGTGGTCGGGGTCGACCCGGCCGACCAGGGTCGGGGACTCGGGGGCATGCTCACCTCGCTCGGGGTGGCGCACCTCGAGGGACCACGGGGTGCGGAGTCGGTCGTCCTCTATGTGGAGGGCGACAACACGGCTGCCCTCAGGACCTACGAGAAGCTCGGGTTCACGGTCGAGCACCGCGATGTGACCTACGCCTCGGAGTGAGGTATCGGATCAAGCGACCCGCTGGCCGCCCATATGCCCAGTTCGGCGCACTGGTCGGGACCTGACTAAGCGTTCCTTTCGTGACACATCCGCTGAGTTCATCTCTAGTTCATCTTCTCCGGCGGGACCGTTCATATCGGCCCCTTACGTTCTGTGCTCGTCGGGTCTCGGAATCGGCCCGGCGTCGTGTTGCTGTCACCAAAGACATGTCCCGGAGGGCTCGCCGCCGGGCGAAACAAGGAGATTCAGTGGACCTCAAGCGCACCGGTGCTCTTCTCGGCCTCACCGCCCTCACCGCGGTCGGGTTGGCCGCCTGCTCGGATGACAACACCGGAAGCGGTGACACCGCGGCGCAGAGTGTCTCCGGCGCGGAATGTGAGGGCAAGCCGACCCTGACCGCGTCGGGGTCCTCCGCCCAGAACAACGCCATGACGATCTTCGCCAACTCCTACGCCCTGAGTTGCGAGGGTCAGACGCTGAACTACAACTCCAACGGCTCGGGCGCCGGCGTGAGCGAGTTCACCGGTGGGATCACGGACTTCGGTGGATCCGATTCCCCGCTGAAGGAGGCCGACTACGCTGCGGCCGAGGAGCGGTGCGGTTCCGAGGCGTGGAACATCCCCGCCGTCTTCGGCCCGATCGCCGTGGCGTACAACCTCGACGGCGTCGAGCTGAAGCTCTCCGGCCCCACCCTCGCCAAGATCTTCAACGGCGAGATCACCACGTGGAACGATCCGGCGATCGCCGAAGAGAACGAGGGCGTGGACCTCCCGGACGAGTCCATCACCGTGATCTTCCGGTCGGACGAGTCCGGCACGACGGACAACTTCCAGAAGTACCTCGAGGCGGCCTCCGAGGGCGCGTGGACGCAGGGCGCCGGCAAGACCTTCACCGGTGGGGTCGGCGAGGGTGCCCGTGGTAACGAGGGCGTCTCCGGTGCCATCGGCCAGACCCCGGGGACCATCACCTACACCGAGTGGTCGTACGCCAAGAACCAGGACCTGTCGATGGTCAAGGTCATCACCCCCGCGGATCCGGAGGGCGTGGAACTCAACGCCGAGACGGCCGGCGTGACGATCGACTCGGCACGCCTGCAGAACGAGGGCACCAACGACCTGGTCATCGACACCTCGTCGTTCTACGTCCCCGAAGCCGCGGGTGCGTACCCCATCATCCTGCCCACCTATGAGATCGTCTGCTCGTCGTACGAGGATCCGGAGACCGCCGCGGCCGTCCGGTCGTTCCTCAACATCGCGGTGGCGGAGGACGTCCAGGCGCAGCTCGAGGACGAGGGATACATCCCCGTGCCGGACGCCTTCCGCGAGCAGCTCCTCACCGCTATCTCCGAGATCTCCTGATCCACCGGTCACCGGCCCGTCGCCCGCCTCGGCGAGCCGGTGACCGTCCACGTCACCCCGAGCGACTGAAGGTCCAATGACAGTTCACGAATCCGTCGACCGCCACGCCGACCGGAGCACCGGGCAGTCCGGCGACCTCTCCGGCAGCACGGGGTCGGAGCCGGCGCCGGAGAAGGGCGCGAAGAGCGATCTCCTCGCCGGCAGGTCCTCTCGGGGCGCGGACGCGGTCTTCCGCAGCGCCACGGTGGCGGCCGGCGGCGTCATCGTCGCCCTGATCGCCCTGATCGCGATCGTCCTGGTCATGCAGGCGGCGCCCTCACTGATGGCGAACAACGTCAACTTCTTCACCTCGTCCGAATGGAACACGACCAATCCGGACGACTTGAGGTTCGGCATCCTCGACATGTTCAGGGTGACCGTCCTGAGTTCGATATTCGCGCTGGTCCTGGCGGTGCCGGTGTCCATCGGCATCGCGACCTTCCTCGTCCAGTACGCGCCGCCGCGGCTCTCGAGGTCGCTGTCGGCGCTCATCGACCTCCTGGCCGCCGTCCCGTCGATCATCTACGGCATGTGGGGACTGATCGTCCTCGGACCGTGGCTGGTCCCCCTGTCAGAGTGGCTCAACCGGAACCTCGGGTGGATCTTCCTCTTCGGCGACGGCAACGTCTCGATCGCCGGTGGGGGGACCATCTTCACCGCCGGAGTGGTCCTGGCGATCATGATCCTGCCGATCATCACCTCCATGTCGCGCGAGACCATCCGGCAGACCCCCTCGCTCCACCAGGAGGCCGCCCTGGCATTGGGGGCGACCAAGTGGGAGAAGATCCGGATGACGTGTTTCCCCTACGCGAAGTCCGGCATGATCGCGGGATCCATGCTCGCGCTCGGCCGTGCGCTCGGTGAGACCGTCGCGGTCCTGATCATCCTCCGCGCGGCGAGCGCCCCCGGCACCCTGTCGCTTTTCGACGGCGGCTTCACGTTCGCCTCGAAGATCGCGTCGGGCGCGGCCGAGTTCAACCACCCGCTGCCCACCGGCGCCTACATCGCGGCCGGACTGGTGCTGTTCATCCTCACCTTCTTCGTCAACCTCATCGCACGCTCCGTGTCCGGTGGAAAGGTCAACGGCTGATGACCCAGGCAACGTCCGACCTCGCCAAGCCCGCCAAGCCCTCGGAGACCTTCCTGCCCATCGCCGGCAGCCGCAGGGCGAAGGACAGGGCGGCGACGGTGGTCTTCTCCCTGTGCTTCGTGCTGGCCGTCATCCCGCTGGTGGCACTGCTGTACAAGGTGATCGAGTCGGGCATCCCCGCGGTCATCAACCCCACCTGGTGGACCAATTCGTTCTTCCTCGTGTCCCCGTCCTCGATGGCGGGCGGTGTGGGTCACGCCATCTACGGCAGCCTCGTCCAGGCGATCATCGCCGCCGTCATCTCCATACCGCTCGGCGTGGCCGCGGGCATCATGTTGGTGGAGTACCCCGAGTCGAGGCTCGCCAGGCCGACCACCTTCATGGTCGACGTGCTCGCGGGGGTGCCCTCGGTCGTCGCGGCCATCTTCATCTTCGGGGTCTGGGTCTCCGTCCTGCAGTTCCAGCTCAGTGCGTTCGCGGTGAGCCTCGCCCTGGTGTTGCTCATGCTGCCCCTGATCGTGCGGTCCACCGAGGAGATGCTCAAGCTCGTCCCGGACGAGCTCCGCGAGGCGTCCTACGCGCTCGGCGTCCCCAAGTGGAAGACCATCGTGAGCATCGTGGTCCCCACCGCGCTGTCGGGGATGATCTCCGGGGTCTTCCTCTCGATCGCCCGCGTCATGGGTGAGACCGCTCCGGTGCTGATCCTCGTGGGCTACACGGCGAGCTTCAACTTCGACCTGTTCCAGGGGAACATGGCCTCGCTGCCGCTGTTGATCTTCAACCAGCTCTCGAACCCGACCGAGGCCGGCCAGTACCGCATCTGGGGCGCGGCCCTCACCCTGATCATCATCATCGCGCTGGCGAACGTCCTCGCCACGTTCGCTTCCAAGGCGCTCGCGCCGAAGACCAAGTAAGGACCTGTCATGGCCAAGCGACTCGACCTCGAGAACGTCGACATCTTCTACGGCGACTTCCACGCCGTGAAGGACGTCGACCTTCACGTCCCCCCGCGCTCGGTGACCGCCTTCATCGGCCCGTCAGGCTGCGGCAAATCCACCGTGCTCCGCTCGCTCAACCGCATGCACGAGGAGATCGCGGGCGCGTACGCCACAGGATCCATCAAGCTCGACGGCGTGGACATCTACGACAAGAAGGTGGATCCCGTCGCCGTCCGCCGGACCATCGGGATGGTGTTCCAGCGGCCCAACCCGTTCCCCACGATGTCGATCAAGGAGAACGTCACCGCCGGCCTCAGGCTCCAGGGTGTCAGGAACAAGAAGACGCTGGACGAGGTGGCCGAGAAGTCGCTGCGCGGCGCGAATTTGTGGAACGAGGTCAAGGATCGTCTGGACAAGCCGGGCGGCGGGCTCTCGGGCGGGCAGCAGCAGCGTTTGTGCATCGCGCGCGCGATCGCCATCGAACCCCAGGTCCTGCTCATGGACGAGCCGTGTTCAGCGCTCGACCCGATCTCCACCCTCGCGGTGGAGGACCTCATCGCCGAGCTCAAGAGCGAGTTCACGATCGTGATCGTGACACACAACATGCAGCAGGCGGCGCGCGTGTCCGATCAGACCGCGTTCTTCTCGCTCGAGGCCACCGGCATGCCGGGCCAGCTCGTCGAGGTCAATTCGACTGAGAAGATATTCTCGAACCCGGACAACAAGCAGACCGAGGACTACGTGTCCGGCCGTTTCGGCTGAGTCACCACACACAGGGAGTCACCACACACAGCAGAGCGCCCCGGCGCCCGCCCACGAGGCGGGTGCCGGGGCGCTCCTCGTCGGCGCCCGGTTCTCGTTGCCCGGGGCCGCCGGAGCCGCCGTCAACTGGGGTCGCGGTCGTCCTCTCCGGAGACGCGCTGTGTCAACGACCGGTCGGCTTCGTTGAAACGGCGCACCAGCTCCTCGTTGGAGGCGGGGGAGTACTCGGGATCGTCCTCCGCCGAGTTGGCGTATTCACCGGTGGCGAGGAAGATCACGCGCTGGGCCACCTCGACGGCGTGGTCCGCGAACCGCTCGTAGTAGCGACCGAGGAGGGTCACGTCGACCGCCGACGCCACCCCCCACTTCCACTCCCTGACGGTGAGCAGGGTGAACAGGTGGCGGCGGAGGTCGTCGACGGCGTCATCCTGTTGGGCAAGCGTGGCGGCCTGCTCGGCGTCCCGGTTGAGCAATACCTCGGTGGCCGCCCGGCCGAGTGAGACCGCGACCCGGCCCATCTCGGCGAAGTACCCGTTGACGGGCTCCGGGAGGACGCTCTCCGGGTGCCTGCGGCGCACGATCTTCGCGACGTGACCCGCCAGGGTGCCCATGCGGGTGAGGTCCTGGACGAGCTGGATGGAGGTGACCACCTGCCGGAGATCGCGGGCCACGGGCGCCTGGAGGGCCAGGAGCGCGAAACCGCGCTCCTCGTTCTCGGTCGCCAGCCGGGACATCTCCGTAGAGGACTGCAGAACCCTCTCGGCGGCCACGAGGTCGGCCTGGAGGAGGGCGTGGGTCGCCAGCTCCATATCGTCGGTGGCGAGGGAGCACATCCGGGCCATCGAGGTGGCCAGATCCGCGAGTTCTTCGGAGTAGACGAGACGCATGTGGATCAGCATACGGGCATGTCAACCGCACAATCGATCACGGCGATGAACGGCCGATGAACAGGCGGGCACGCCGTCCCCTCCCCGGCCCGACGGAGCGCGGTTCAGCCGCCCGAGTTCTCGGCGTCCGCGCCGGCGAGCGCCACCGCGTCGTCCTCCGGATCGTCCAGCCACCCCTCGGGTAGCAGGACACGGGAGGGCGATCCCTGGCGGCCGCGCGGGCCGTACCCGTCGGCGGGGAAGGGCTCGTCCGCGGGAAGGTCCGCGAGCATCTCCGCGAGATCGTCCAGGGTGCGGACGGCCGACAGGGCGACCCGCTTGCCGGAGCCGGCCGGGAACCCCCGCAGGTACCAGGCCACGTGCTTGCGGATGTCGCGCATCCCCTTGTTCTCGCCGTGGTGCTCGGCGAGCAGTTCGCCGTGCCGGTACATGATCCGGCCGACCTCGCCCAGCGTGGGCGGGGCCGGCGCCTCGCGCCCGTCCAGGGTGGCGGCGAGCTCGGAGAAGAGCCACGGTCGCCCCAGACAGCCCCGCCCGATCACGACACCCGCGCACCCGGTCTCCTCCCGCATCCGGACCGCATCCTCGGCGGAGAAGATGTCGCCGTTACCCAGGACGGGCACATCGGAGACCGCGCCGATGTGCTCGACCAGGCGGGAGATCTGAGACCAGTCCGCCTTGCCCGAGTACCGCTGGGCGGCCGTGCGTGCGTGGAGGGCGACGGCCCTGGCGCCCTCGTCGACGGCGATGCGGCCGGCGTCGAGATGTGTGTGGTGCTCGTCGTCGATCCCCACCCGCATCTTCACCGTGACCGGGATGTCGGTGCCCTCGGTGGCCCGGACCGCCGCGGCGACGATGGAGCGAAACAGCCGTCGCTTGTAGGGGATCGCCGATCCGCCTCCGCGCCGTGTGACCTTGGGGACCGGGCATCCGAAGTTGATGTCGATGTGGTCGGCCAGGTCCTCGTCGACGATCATTCTGGCGGCCGCGTGGGTGTACTCGGCGTCCACCGTGTACAGCTGCAGGCTGCGCGGGGACTCGTCGGGAGCGAACGTGGCCATGTGCAGGGTCCCGGGCTGGCGTTCGACGAGAGCCCGCGCCGTGACCATCTCGCAGACGTAGAGCCCGGACACCGAGCCCTGCTGCTCACGTTCGAGTTCGCGGCACAGGGTGCGGAAGGCGACGTTGGTGACGCCCGCCATCGGCGCCAGGACGACCGGCGAGGCGAGCTCGAGGGGGCCGATGCGCAGGGCGGGCGCGCCGGTGGCGGTGGGTGCGGACATGGATACGAGTGTCCCAGTGCGGTGCGGGCAGGTCCAATGCGGCGCCGCGGGCACGGCTACGCGGTCACTCGTGCGTCGCGTACCTGCGGCTCATGGTGCCCCCAGTCGGGCTCGAACCGACGACCTGCGGATTAAAAGTCCGTAGCTCTACCAACTGAGCTATAGGGGCGACGGTCACGATACCGCCCTCGTCCGCGTCGGCAGGCGTCGGCTCTGCCATGGCTGGTTTCGACGTCCGATGGGCCGTGCCCTAAACTCGAACCCGCTGCGGCCCGGCGATCCCGGACGTGGCTCAGGCCCCCTTCGTTTAGCGGCCTAGGACACCGGCCTTTCACGCCGGCAGCGCGGGTTCGAATCCCGTAGGGGGTACTAGGAGAGAAGTCCCGGTCACCGTTCGTCGGTGGTCGGGACTTTTTTCTTCCGCGGGCCGGATCCGCCCCGACCTGCGCCGGAACCGCCGCTGAGCCACTGATTTGCGTCCGGGGGGCAGCGTCGATTACTGTTCTGTCTCGTGCGAAAAGCACGGCCCTGTGGCGCAGTTGGTTAGCGCGCCGCCCTGTCACGGCGGAGGTCGCGGGTTCGAGTCCCGTCAGGGTCGCTGGAGACAACCGGCGCATTCGGTGTTCACCGGATGCGCCGGTGGTCTTATGGCCAGGTAGCTCAGTTGGTACGAGCGTCCGCCTGAAAAGCGGAAGGTCGTCGGTTCGATCCCGACTCTGGCCACAGCGAGTACAGCGCGCCGGGGGTTTTCCTCCGGCGCGTTCGTCATTTCGGGGAACGTCCGTGCCTCGTTATAGCGTGGACGCCATGCCATCGTCTGCCACCGAGGTCCGTGACGCCCCGGACAGGTCCCGCACAGGACCCCGGTGGGGGCTCGTCGCCGCGGTCAGCGGTCTGCTCGGGATCCTCCTCGCCCTCATCGTCCCGTTGCTCCCGGTCACCCAGACCACCTCGACGATCAGCTGGCCGGAGACCGGGACACTCGACCCGGTGACGGCGCCGCTCGTGGCGTACTACCCGCTCGACCTGGTCGCCGAGATCCCGTGTGCGGCGGTCGGGGAGTTGCGTGACCAGGGTCGTGAGGACGGGGTCCTGGTGTCCACGGCTCCGCGGGAGGCGGGTGAGAACGCCGGTGCCCGCGCGCTCATGGTGACCGTGGCCGGTCCCACCGTCGAGGTGCGCAGCCGGAACGTGCTGGTCGCCGACGCCCCCACCGAGGCCGTCACCTCAGCCGGGGCGTGTTCGGTGATCCGCGTCGTGGCCGATTCCGGCTCGATCGCCGCGGAGTTCGTCGGTCTCGAGTCGGACGGCCGGGAGGTCGGAGGGCGGATCGACCAGGATCTGCGTCCCCAGGTGGTCGGGGTGTTCACGGACCTCCAGGGGTCGGCTCCCGAGGGGATGTCCGTCGACATCACCGTCGACTCCCGCTACACCACGCAGGCGACCGTGATCAAGCAGATCGCGATCGTGGTCGGGATCCTCGCGATCATCCTGGCGCTGGTCGCACTGCACCGACTCGACCTACGGGACGGGCGTGTCGGTCGACGGGTGCTCCCGCGCCGCTGGTGGAAACCGCGGCCCCTGGACCTGGTGGTCGTGGCGACGCTGCTCGTCTGGCACGTCATCGGGGCCAACACGGCGGATGACGGGTACATCCTCACCGAGGCGCGCGCCGCGGTCTCGAGCGGCTACATGCCGGAGGTGTTCCGCTACTACGGTGCCCCCTACGCCCCGTTCGGGATGCCGTACTACCTCTACACGGCGATCAGTTCCCTCACCGTGGGCAGCATGTGGCTGCGCATACCGGCACTGTTGCTGGGCATCGCGTCCTGGATCCTGCTGTCCCGCGAGGTGATCCCGCGACTGGGTATCGCCGCCCGCCGCGCGGCGGCGGTCCGCTGGAGTACCGCCGCGGTGTTCCTCGCGTTCTGGCTCACCTACAACAACGGTCTGCGCCCGGAGCCGATCGTCGCCTTCGGTGTCCTGGCCACCTGGGTCTCGCTGGAGCGGGCCCTGGCCACCGGCAGGCTGCTGCCCGCGGCGACCGGCTTCATCATCGGTGGGCTCACGCTCTCGGCCGCGCCCACGGGCACGTTCTGCATCGCGGCGATCATCGCGGCCTCCCGCCCGCTGTTGCTGCTGGTGATCCGGCGGGCGAGACGGGACGGCTGGATCCCCACGGTGGCGCCGCTGGTGGCCGCCGGGCTCGGCGTGCTCCACCTGATCTTCCTCGACCAGCCCCTGGTCACCACGTTGCAGTCCTCGGCGCTGCTCGGGGACGTCGGCCCCACCGGGCGCTGGTTCGAGGAGGTGTGGCGGTATGAGTGGCTCATGAACCCGACGCCCGACGGTTCCCTGGCCCGTCGGTTCGCGGTCCTGGCGATGTTCCTATCCCTCATCACCTGCGCCGCGATCCTGTTCCGCAAGGGCCGGATCCCGGGCGTCGCGGTGGGGCCGGCCCGCCGGATCGTCGGCCTGGCCGCCATGTCCCTCGCGTTCATGGCGCTCAACCCCACCAAGTGGACCCACCACTTCGGGGCGTTCGCCACGATCGGTGCCGCGTTGGCAGCCCTGGTGACGATGGCCGTCCTGCCGGCGGCCACGCGGTCGCTGCGCAACCGGATGCTCTTCCTGGCCGCGGTGTTCTTCGTCCTGGCGTTGAGCTTCACCTCGACCAACGGGTGGTGGTACATCTCGATCTACGGGATCCCGTGGGGCGGCGTGCAACCCTCGATCGCGGGAATCACGTTCTCATCGGTGTTCCTCGGCCTGATGCTCATCTCGCTCGTGATCGCGTTGGTCCTGCACTACCGCGAGCCTTTCGCGCGGCCCGGTGGGTCGGGGCCGGCCGAGGCCGACCGCAGTCCGGCAGTCCGGCTGTTGCGCGAGGTCTCGCACTCGCCACTCGGGCTCGCGGCGACCCTCGTCGTCGTCATCATCGTGGCCTCCATGGCCGCGGCGGTCCGCAACCAGTACCCCGCCTACTCGGTCGGTCTGCAGAACCTGCGGGTGTTGTCCGGTGAACCGTGCGGCATCGCGGACATGGTGCTCGCCGAGCCCGACGCCAACGCGGGGCTGCTCGCGCCGGTCGGTGACCCCCGCGACCAACTCGAGGCCGGCGCGGACCCCGTCGAGTTCGTCCCCGACGGCATCCCCACCGATCTCACCGCCACCCAGGCCGTCGACACCGACACCCCGGGCACCGGTGAGGACTCCGACGCCACCGCCACCACCGCCGGAACCGAGGGCGGGGTGCGGG
>NZ_JADDKI010000230.1:0-8511 GCF_015356725.1 Dietzia sp. SYD-A1 | reverse complement strand
GTCCTCGAGGCCGCGGGTGACCTGGGCGGCGAGCAGGCGGTCCCCGGGCCCGACGATCCTCACCAGATCGACGCCGGACAGTGGCTCGGCCACCAGATCGAGGGCTGCCCGGGGTCCGCGCTCGGAGAGAACCCCCGCCACGTCGACGGCCCGGGCCCGGTCCACGGTGTCGATCGCGTTGTGGGCGGCGGTGCGCAGCAACAGCCACGCGCCTCCGGCCGCGGCGGCGAGAACGAGGATGACGATGGCCGTGGCGATCACCGTGGTGGCCGTGCGGATGGGCCAGCGACGAGGCGTCGTGAGGACCTCGCCGGTCAGGGGGATCGTCCGTGGCGTGGCGGCTCGGGGGGACACCGCTCCATTGTGCGGCCATCCGAGACCCCGGGGCACGAGTGGAACACGTGTTAGCGTCCCCGGATGAGGGAGTCGACGCACAACGGCCCGGAACCCAGACTGGGGCTGACCTTCAGCGTGGACGGTGACGGCGCCGTGAGCTGGCACCAGCCGGTCGCCGACCAGTTCGTGGACCCCTTCGGGCGCTTCGCGACCCTGCCTCACCACTCGGGGTGATGTGGTCGACGACGACGGCGGGGTGATCGCCGCGGGTCTGGTGAAGTCGATGGAGATCTCGGGGGTCGTCGACCCGGACGGCTATGATTCCGAGCCACCGTGGCCCTCGGCGCTCGCGCCGGGAACACTGGCCGAGGTGTTGTGCCTGTCGTTGGACCACGGGCACGACGGGCAGGGCGGCACCCGGGCGGTGGAGGCCGTGATCGCGCCCGAGCCGGCGCTCGCCAACCCGCTGGGCAACCTGCACGGTGGGGTTTTCGCCGCCGCCGCGGAGATCGCCGGTGCCGCGGTGTTCCCACACGAGCGCGAGGTCAGCTCGTCCTCGCTCGACGTCAGGTACGTGCGTCAGATCCCCCTCGTCGGCCCGGTGACGGTGCGCGCCGAAGCCCTCCACGACGGCCGCAGCTGGGGGATAGCGCACGCGGTCACACGGGATGACCGGGGCCGGGTGTGTGCGGTGGCGTCGATCACTGTGTACGGCTCACGGTAGATTGGTGTCGTGTCACTCAAGTACGGTCAGGGTGTCCACCAGAACGACCGACGAAGGAGAAGACAGTGAAGATCGGCATCATCCTGGGCAGCATCCGCGACGATCGGGCCGGTGCGGCGGTGGCCGACTGGGTCACGGCGGAGGCCGCGACTCGGGAAGACGCGACCTACGACCTGGTCGACCTCAAATCCTTCGACGTCCCCCTGCTCACCTCGGCCACCGTGCCGGGTGCCGCCGACAAGCAGTACGACGACGAGCGGGTCACCCGGTGGAGCGAGGCGATCGATTCCTACGACGCCTTCGTCTTCGTGACCCCCGAGTACAACCACGGAGTGCCCGGCGGCCTGAAGAACGCCTACGACGTGCTCGGTGAGGAATGGGCGGACAAGCCGGTCGCCTTCGTCTCCTACGGCGCCGAGGGCGGAGTACGCGCCGTGGAGCAGTGGCGCCAGATCATCGCGAACTTCCGGATGTTCGGAGTCCGCCAGCAGGTCTCGCTGAGCTTGTTCACCGAGTTCGGAGACGAGGGTCTCCAGCCGAACGAGCGGCGCGCGGGGGAGCTGGCCACTCTCTTCGACCAGCTCGAGGACGCCACCCGCCGGTTCGCCCCGGTTCCCGCGGGAAGCGCCTGATCGCAGGGGTGCCCGGCTCGCGCCGGGTGAACGACCGCCGGCCCGCCTGTCTGGGAGAGGCGGGCCGGCGGTCGTGTCGAGGCGGGTCAGCCGAGCGCGGCCAGGGCGGAGTCGTAATCGGGCTCGGTGGTGATCTCGTCGACCAGCTGGGTGTAGACCACCGAGCCATCGGCGTCGAGCACCACGACCGACCGTGCGCACAGGCCGGCCAGGGGGCCGTCCGTCATCTTGACGCCGTACTCCGAGGCGAAATCGCTGCGGAAGGTGGACGCGGCGGACGCGTTCTCGATCCCCTCGTCGGCGGAGAACCGCTTGAGCGCGAACGGGAGGTCGGCCGAGACGTTGATGACCGCCGTGTTGTCCAGGCCCGTGGCCTTCTCGTTGAAGGTCCGGACCGACTGGGCGCAGACGCCCGTGTCGACGCTCGGGAAGATGTTGAGCACGACGCGCGTGCCCGCCAGTGACTCCGAGGTCACGGGAGCGAGGTCGGTGCCGACCAGGTCGAAGGCCGGAGCGGTGGTGCCGACGGCGGGGAGCTCGCCGGACGTGGTGACGGGGTTTCCCTTGAATGCGGTGGTTGCCATGCGTCCGTTCTACCCGACCGGGGGCGGGGGTGGCGCGGGCACCGCCTGACCGGTCTGGTCGACCGCCCGCCACAGATACCAGGACGCGACCGAACGGTACGGGGCCCAGGCCTCGGCGCGGCCGAGCATCTGGGCGGCGGTGGCCGGTCCGTCGAGCCCCGTGACCCGTTCGAATCCCCGGCGGATGCCGACATCGGCCACCGGGAACACGTCAGGTCTGTCCAGCAGGAAGATCAGCAGCATCTCCACGGTCCACCGGCCCACCCCGCGGACCGTGGTCAGGGAGTCGACCACCTCGTCGTCGTCGAACCCCTGCAGTTCCGTCAGAGTGGGGATCCGTCCGGTCCCCACCGCGTCGGCCAGGTCGCGGAGCGCGGCGATCTTGGGGCGGGAGACCCCGCACGCGCGGATCTCGTCGTCGGAGAGGGTGTTCAGGAGAACGGGTTCGAGGTGCCGGGGCCCGGCCGCCCGCTCGCGGAGACGGCCGGCGATCGTCGCGGCGGCCTTCACCGACAGTTGCTGGGAGAGGATCGAGGAGGCCAGTCGGTCGAACAGCGCGTGCGGACCGGAATCGGGGGCGGGCGTGAGGGTGCACGGACCGACGGACTCGATGTGACGACCGAGCTCGGGGTCCGCCCGGCAGAGGTACCGAACGGCGGCCGATTTGTCGTATCCTTCGAGCATGCCGAGCACGTTACCCGGCGGTTTTTCCACCATCGTGCCTCACAGGTAACAGCGGTACCGTGTCCGACGATAACTATCGGGTCACGAATTCTTCATATCGTTATCGGGGGAGGAACGCCATCGTGCGCAGGACACACACCCGTCTCGTCGCGGCCGCGTCCGCGGCGGCACTGACACTCACACTGGGCGCCGGAGTGGGGACCGCGTCCGCCGGCTCCGCGGAGATGCCGTCGGGCACGGCACTGTACAACGGGCTGACCATGGTGGGGTGCCAGCACGTCGACCCGTCGATGCTCCAGATGTGCGGCGGCCTGGACGTGCTCACGAGTGACGATCCGGCGGTGCTCACGATCAATCCGTTCACCACGGACATCGTGATCCTGGGCGCCGGACTGTACCCCGACGGGGGCATCCGGCCGGTGCTCGAGGAGCGCCTGCGGACCGGTTTCCGGCTGGCCCGGCAGTATCCGACCGCCCGCGTCATCGTGACCGGGGGTGTCCCGCAGAACGGTCGCACGGAGGCCCGCGCGATGGGCGACTGGCTCCGCGGTGCGGGCATCGCGCCGTGGCGGATCACCGAGGAGGGCAACTCCAACTCGACGGTCCAGAACGCGCAGTTCACGGACCGGATCTTCCGCGAGCGCGGGACCACCGGTGCGGTCGTGGTCTCCACCGGCGACCACGTCCAGCGCGCCGTGCTCAACTTCCGGCAGGCGGTCGCCGGGCGGATCCCGGTGACCGGGGTCGTCGCCCGGGGCTGAGGCGCGGGCGGGAACAATTCAGCGCCCGCCGAAGTTGTATGACGCGACAGCAAATATCGTCCCGTCACACAGGAGAAGCCAGTGTCCGCCATCCGCCAGGTAGTCCCGCTCGGAGCGCAGTGGCCGGGCGTCGACCCGTTCCTGTTCGCCGTCCACCACCGCGACGAGTTCCCCCCGGCCGACGGCAGGACCATGCGTCCCGCGGCTTCGCTCGAGGGGCGGTCCATCGGGGGAGATTTCTCCGGGAAGGACGGGTGGTCGATGTACCACGGCTCCGAGGTCCCCGGTTTCCCCCAGCACCCGCACCGTGGATTCGAGACCGTGACGGTGGTCCTCGACGGCGTGGTGGACCACGCCGATTCGTTGGGCGCCGCCGCGCGATTCGGGCACGGCGACACCCAGTGGCTCACCGCGGGTGCCGGCATCTCGCACTCCGAGATGTTCCCCCTGCTGGATCCCGACGCTCCCAACACGATGGAGCTGTTCCAGATCTGGCTCAACCTGGCCCCCGAGGACAAGTCCGCGGAGCCGTACTTCGACATGTTCTGGTCGGAGGACACCCCCGTCGTCGTCCGTGGCGAGGAGGGATCCGCCGCCCGGTTCCGGGTGATCGCCGGCGAGATCGACGGGGTCCGGGCGCTCGACCCGCCACCGCACTCCTGGGCCGCGCGGCCGGACAGTCACCTCGCCATCTGGATCGTCACCCTCGACCCCGGTGTCAGTACCGAACTCCCGGCGTTCGACCCGTCCGCCACCCGGGTCCTCTACAACTACGGCGGCGACCTGACCGTCGACGCTCAGCGACTCGGTTATGACGCGGCAGTGCTCGCCCCTGAGGCCGTCACGGTGACCGCGGGTCCGGACGGTGCGGCGTTCCTCGTGCTGCAGGCCCGGCCTATCGGCGCGCCCGTCGTTCAACAGGGGCCGTTCGTCGGCACCACCCGCCAGGACATCGTCACCGCCATGGAGGAGTACCGCGCCGGCGTCTTCGGGGCCTGGCACCTGGATCGGAACGATCCCGTGCACGCGCACGAGGAGACCCGCTTCGCGAGGTACCCGGACGGCACCGAGAGGCGGCCGGCCGGCTCCCGGTGAGCCGGCCGGCCGCTCGGCTCACCCGGGCCAGTGGCCGGTGCGAAGCAACTCCAGGCTCTGCGAACGATCGAGCAGTGGCTGGCGCATCTGGTCCTGCAGAAATTCCAGTAGCGCCTCCGAGAGCGGGGAGTTGTCGGAGGAGATGGCTCCGCGAGCCACCGCCACGTGGAGGTTCTCGGCGAAGCCGTCGATGGCGGTCTGCGCCACGCAGCTGTGCGTCGACACCCCGCACACGAGCAGGTGGCCCGCGCCGAGTCGATCCAGTTGGGCCCTCAGATCGGTCCGGAAGAACGCGCTGTCCCTGGTCTTGACCACTTCCACGTGGTCCCCGGTGACGAGATCGTCGAGGAACCGCGCCTGATCGGTGCCGGGGAAGGCGAACCCCTGGTCGTCCTCGTGCATGTTGAGGGTCCAGGTGGAGCGGTCCTCTGCGTGCTCCGTCCGGACCAGGACCACCGGTCGTCCGGCGTCGTGCGCGGTGCGGATGAGCTCGTTCACCGCCCCGACCAACTCGTCCCGCACCTCGGCCAGTTCGGGGAACTCGAAGTACGAGTTCTGCATGTCGATCACCACGAGCGCCGTCTGACCGTGGGCCCGATCGCCGGCTCTTTCGTCCTGCCGCCACCAGGTGTCGGCGACCTCGACCGGGGTCGTGCGCTTGTGGCGGTTGGAGTGCCAGGTCGCCTCTATCGTCTCGGCGGCCCCCTCGGGGACTTCGCGCCCCTCGAGGTAGTCGTCGATGTGGTCGTAGGCGATTCCCAGTTCCTCCTCGTCGGTCTGGCCCTCGGCCTCGTCGAGGAGGTCGGCGGTGGGCACCTTGTCCCACAGTTGCCGCGGCGCCTCCAGATGACGGAGCAGCGCCCGGACCTGGCGTTTGTTCAGGCCCGACAGGGGCAGGAGGTCGGCGGCGCCGTCGCCGAACTTGGTGAAGAACCCGGTGACGTTCTCGGCCGCGTGATCGGCACCGATCACCAGCAGGCCGCGGTCCCCTGCCACGGCGTACTGCGCGACCATCCGGTGGCGGGCCTTGGTGTTCCCCTTGGTGAAGTCCGTCAACTCCGTCCCGGTCGCCTGCCCGATCTCACCGTTGAGCCCGTCCACGCCCGGGGCGACGTTCACCGTGAGGGTCTCGTCGGCGCCCACGAACTCCACGGCCATCGCCGCGTCGTGCTCATCGTGCTGCACGCGGTAGGGAAGGCGCAGGCCCACGAAGACCGCCTCGCCGCCGTCTGCGCGGATCCTCTCCACCGCCAGCTGTGCCAGGCGTCCGGCCAACGAGGAGTCCACGCCGCCCGAGATCCCGAGCACGAAGCCCTTCGCCCCGCTCGCGCTGAGGTAGTCGACCAGGAACCGCACCCGGCGTTCCACCTCGTCGGCGGGGTCGATCCGGGGACGGACGCCGAGGGCGTCGATGATCTGTCGTTGTGTCGCGTGCATGGGCCCAGTGTGCTGTCGATGCCCGCGGACCTGCCACCGGACGGTCGGGCGGTCAGTTCCCGGCCCGGTGCACGAAGTCGCCCACCACCCGGGGCCACCGCGCCACCTCGGACGGGGTCTGCGCAACCTCCAGGCGGGCGTCGGGGAGCAGGGCCTGGAGTTCCTCGGCCACGGCGAGCGGATGCGAGGGGTCGTCCGGCCAGGCCAGGAGGAGCACCGGCACGTCGACCCCCGAGACCTCTGCGCGCGGTGGGAGATCGCTCAGGGCCGCGCCCCGGAATGCCGCGGGCAGATGCTCGTCCGCCACGTCCGGGACGGTGAACGGGCGTCCGGGGTCGATCGCCGGTGACGTGGGCGGCTGTCGCGTCTTCTCGGCCCACCGCGCCCCTCCCCAGCGTTCGACCTGGCGGGCCGCCAGGTCGTAGAGGGCCGCCTGCTCGCGCCGCCACTCCCACGCGGTCGGCGGGATCCCGAGGGTGAGAGAGGCGAACCGGTCCGGCTCCGCAACGGCCGCGGTGATCAGGGTCGCCGCGCCCATCGACTGCCCCACCCCGTGCACCCGTCGGCCCGGGAAGAACTCGTCGAGCATCGTCAGGAGGTCGCGAGCCAAAGCCGGCCAGGTGTAGTCCGTGGGGTCCACGGACCCCGGTGACCCGCCGTGGCCCCGGGCGTCGTACCGCAGGACCCGCAGACCGTCCCGGCCCGCCGTGAGGTCCAACCCGAACACCTCGTCGCGTCGTCGGCTCGAGGACAGGCCGTGAAGTTGAACGACCGGGTGCCCGTCGCCTCTGAGGTCGTGGGCGAGGGCCGTCCCGCTATGGCCGGCCCGGGCGGGTGGCCGTCTCGTCGTCGTCACAATCCGCGCCTTTCCCCGTAACACGCCGCTCCTACCGTGCGGACCATGAGGCTCACCACCGTAACGCGGATGTCGCTCCCGTCCGGCGTCGTGCACCGGTTTGCGACACATGTCACCCCAGTTCAGGGCGAGGCCACGCCGCCGTCGTTCGACCAGGCGCGCCATGCTTCTCTGGGCCGTCGCTCCGGGTCGTGGATGGCGGTCGCGTTCGCCCTGCCGTTCCCCGCCGACCGCGAGATGGTGGCGCGGGCGTGGCTCGCGGTGGTTTCCCGGCACGGGACCCTGCAGACGGTTCTCGACGGTGATGCCGGGGGCGGCGAGGTGTTGCGGCTCCAGCCAGTCGCTGTGCGGCCCACCGGCTGGAGAGTGGAGGAGCCGGGGGACGGTGAGGACCCCCGAGCGGTGCTGCGCAGGGTCTTCGACCAGGCCTGTTGCCCGTTCGCGACGCCGTCGCACGCGCTGTGTCTCGTGGAACCCGAGGACCCGGACGAGCGCCCGGTGGTGGTGATCGGGCTGGACCACTCGCACGTGGACGCGTGGTCGCTGCTCGTGCTGCTGCGGGATTTCTGCTCCTGCCTGGACGATCTCGCGTGTGGCCTCGAGCCGGGGACCTGTCTGCCCCCGGCGGCCGCGTTCGCCGAGCACACCCGGGAGTTGGCGCAGCGTCCGCCCGCCCCGCCTCGGGTGCACGACAGGTGGGCTCAGATCCTCGCCGGGGGTGACATGCCGGTGTTCCCGCTCGATCTGGGTGACATCTCGGCCCCGCGGCCGGAGGTGGTGGAGGTGCGCGACGTGCTGGACCCGGACGGGGTGGCGGCCCTCGAGGACGTGGCCGCGGCGGGCGGTGTGCGGATGGTCGCGGTGGCGATGGCGGAGATGACGACGGTGTTCCGCAGGCACGGCGGGGTCGGCCTGCGCGCGGTGCTGCCCGTCCACTCGCGTCACCACGAGAAGTGGCACGACTCCGTGGGCTGGTTCATCACCAACTCGGTCATCGAATGCTCGGACCCCGACCCGAAAGCGTGCGCGGCAGCGGTGCGCGATGCCGTCGAGCTGGGGTCCCACGCCCTGGGGCCGGTGCTCGAACCGTACGGCGGGATGCCGCACACACCCGGGATGTTCGCCATCTCCTGGCTGGACCACCGTCGCCTCCCGATCGACGTGGACCTGAGCCTGGCCCCGCAGCACGTGTCCGCGGCCATCCGGACGGACGGGGTGATGGTGTGGTTCGTGGTCAACGGCTCCGGCCTGCACGTCCGGTGCCGCTATCCGGACACCGCCCGCGCCCGCGTCACGGTGGGGGGCTGGTTGGACGAGCTGTGCGCGGGGTTGGTCCGGCGGTCCGTCGACGGCCAGGGGCCCCGGGCCCGGAGAGGCGTGGCCGGGCCGCGCGATCCGGACG
>NZ_JADDKI010000229.1:0-11280 GCF_015356725.1 Dietzia sp. SYD-A1 | reverse complement strand
GCGCCGGCGCGATCGGTGCGGGCGTCGCGGCGAGCCGCAAGAAGAAGGCGGCGACGGCGAGGGAGCGCTACGACCGGGTCTCCCGCGAGTACGGGAGGGTCGCGGGCGAACTGACCGGGCTGGACATCCGCGCCAACTCGCTCACCTCCCCGCTGGCCGACGACGAACTGCGGTCCCAGTGGGCGGATGTGCGGGACCGCTTCCTGGCGCTGGACACCGTCATGGGCCGGATCGGTGACCTGCGGCCGGAGTCGACCGACGCGGAGTTCCGCGAGAAGGCCGACGACATCGAGACCGCGCACACCACGGTCGATCAGATGGAGACGGCGGAGAAGAACATCGACCAGCTCTTCCGCATGGAGCAGGGTGACGCGGACGTGCGCCGCCGCCAGCTCGGCGAGCTCCACGAGGACATGCTGGCCGCCGCGCTGGGGACGGAGGACGAGCGGCTCGCCGCCGAGGCCAGGGCCCTCGACGCGCGGGCGGACGAGCTCTCCCGGGACACGCAGGCGCCCGACTTCATGGACCGCTATGCGCGGCTCGTGGTGGACTACCGGCTCGTGGTCGAGGCCATCCAAGCCCGGGAGATTGCGGATGTCGAGGTGGCGGACGATGCAGGCGACCGCCACGCGCCGAGACTGTACGACCGGGACTGGCGCGCGGGCTACGGCTACAACGGCTTCGTGCCGTTCTACGTGGTCTCGAGCTGGCACGCCCACGACGTGCAGGCGGCCCAGGCGGCGAGTTCCACCAACACGAGCTACTCCAACGCCTCGTTCTCCGGCGGCGGCGGGTCGAGCGGTTACTGACCCGGCGTCGTCCGCTGCCCTCACCGGGGTGCGCGTCCGCTATGCCCGGTTTCCGTCGGGGTGCGTGGGGTGCGCGTCCGCTATGCCCGGTTTCCGTCGGGGTGCGCGTGCGGATAGGACCAAAGGGCCCGCGCAAGGCGGACGGGTGGCGGGTGGCGAGTGGCGAGCGGGCTGACTGGTCCGAAGCGCCCGCATAGGTCCGGCCGCCCAGCCGCCCCGCCTGCCGCCCGCCTCAGCTCTCGACGATCTCGACCGATTCGATCGTGTGCACGGTCCGCGGCGCGCCCTGCGGGCTGCCGTCGCCCTCGATCGCCGTGACGGTGTCCATTCCGTCGGTGACGGTGCCGAAGAGGCTGTAGTCAGGCGGCAGGGAGACGCCGGAGTCTCCGGTGACGATGAAGAACTGGGAGCCGTTGGTGTCCGGGCCGGCGTTGGCCATGGCCATCGACCCGATCTCGTACTCGCCCGGAGCGGGCAGCTCGTCGGCGAACTGGTAGCCCGGGCCGCCGCTGCCGGTGCCCTGCGGGTCGCCGCCCTGGATCATGAACCCGGGGATCACCCGGTGGAAGGTGATGCCCTCGTAGTACTTGTGGCGGGCCAGGAAGACGAAGTTGTTCACGGTCTCCGGGGCCTTGTCCTCGAGCAGGTCCACGGTCACCACGCCGGCGTCGGTGGTGATGACCGCCGAGTAGTCGACACCCGGGGTCAGGCACATCGGCGGGGCGGAGCCGAACGAGGTGACGCGCTCGTCGGTGCCCTCGGCGGGCGGGCACTCGACCGCGTCGGCCGTTCCTGCATCGGACTCCTCGGCCCCGGTCTGCGTCCCCGCGGTCGTGCCGGTGGCCGTCGCGTCCTCGGCCGGGGAGTCGTCGGCGCCGCAGCCGGCGAGCGCCAGGGGCACCGACAGGGCGAGGATCCCCAGGGCGGTGCGGACGGTCGGACGGGGCCGGGCTGTGGAGGTGAGGTGCATGACTCGAGACTAGAGGGCGCGCCACCCCGGGTGGATCGCCGGATCCGCGTGGTGGGAGGGATCGCCACGCCCCGCCGGGTACGATCGACCCGGCTTTCGACTAGGGACGGGGACACATCCATATGCACCACCACGGCCACCACGAACTGGTCGACGAGGTCGAGCGGTCGGTCGCCGGGCTCGCGGACCCGCTCGGCCGGGAATGCCTGCAGCGGGTCATCCTGCCCCGGGCGGGTGAGCCGCTGGACGTGAGATCGCTCTACCTCGCCGAGGCCCCCACCAACGCCCGCCGTACCCACTCCGCCGGTCGCACGACCCTCAGCGTCGGCGCGGACTCCGAGGTCTCGTTCGCCACCTACTTCAACGCGTTCGCGGCCGCGTACTGGCGGCGATGGACGGTGCTGGGGGACGTGGTCCTGCGGCTGACGATCCGCGGTGCCGGTCGCGTGGACCTCTACCGCTCCAAGATCGACGGGTCGCGCATCGCGATCACCGGGGACGTCGTGGGCGAGCCGGGAGAGGCGGGCGCGGACCGGGTCACCACCGTCGAGTTCGTGTGCGACCTGGGCCCGTTCGAGGACGGCGGGTGGATCTGGTTCGACCTCACCTCCGACACGGACGTCGAGCTGCTGGCGGGCGGGTGGTACTCGACCGTGGACGCGCCGGCGACCCGCGCGGACGCGGGCCCGGACGGCACCCCGGACCCGTCGGTGCAGGTTCCTAACGACCGCCGGGTGACCGTCGGCATCCCCACGTTCAACCGTCCCGGGGACGCGGTCGCCGCGCTGCGGGCGCTCACCTCCGACCCCGAGGTCGACGCGGTCCTCGACGCGGTGCTCATGCCCGATCAGGGCGGGAAGAAGGTGCGCGACGAACCCGGGTTCGCCGAGGCCGCCGAGGACCTGGGCGACCGCCTGCGGATCTTCGACCAGCCCAACCTGGGCGGCTCGGGCGGGTACAGCCGCATCATGTACGAGGCCCGGCGGCTCACCGACTCGCCGTACATCCTGTACATGGACGACGACATCGAGATCGAGCCCGACTCGATCCTGCGGGCCCTGGCGTTCGCCCGGTTCTCGCGCGTGCCCATGCTGGTCGGCGGACAGATGCTCAACCTCCAGGAGCGCTGTCACCTCCACACCATGGGCGAGGTGGTGGGGGCGCACGACTTCATGTGGACCGCCGCCCCCCACGCGGACTACGACTACGACTTCTCGCGGTATCCCCTCACCGACCGGGACAATCCCAAGGAGCTGCACCGCCGCATCGACGTGGACTACAACGGCTGGTGGATGTGCCTCATCCCCCGGGTGGTCGCGGAGAAGATCGGTCAGCCCCTGCCGCTGTTCATCAAGTGGGACGACGCGGAGTACGGCCTGCGGGCGCGCCGCGCCGGCCACCCCACGGTGTCGATGCCGGGCGTGGCGATCTGGCACATGGCGTGGTCCGACAAGGACGACGCGATCGACTGGCAGGCCTACTTTCATCTGCGTAACCGGTTGGTGGTGGCGTCGCTGTACCACGACGGCGATCACAAGGGCATCATGCAGTCGAGCCTCAAGGCGCTGGTCAAGCACCTGGTGTGCCTCGAGTACTCGACGGTGGCCATCCAGATCGAGGCCATCCGCGACTTCCTCCGCGGACCGGAGGCGCTGTACGAGTTGTTGCCGACGGCGCTGCCCAAGGTGAGGGCGATGCGCGCGGGCTTCCCCGACGCCGTGGTCATCCCCTCGGCCGTGGACCTACCCGCACCCTCCGGAGGCCCGGCCGGGATCCACTCCGAACCCCGGGGCCCGGTCCGCAAGGCGGTCGCCCTGGCCAAGGGACTCGCGCACACTCTCAGCCGGGACGACAAGAGGCACCACGAGGTGCCGCAGGCCAACTTCCCGCCGGTGGAGGCGCGCTGGTACTCGCTCAGCCGGGTCGACGGCGCCACCGTCACCACCGCCGACGGGCGCGGGGTGGTCTACCGCAAGCGCGACCGCGAGCAGGCAGGATCCCTGTTCGCCGAGTCGGTGGCCGTGCACAGGGAACTGTTCCGCCGGTTCCCGGAGATGCGGCGCCGCTACCGTGAGGCGCACACCGAACTCGTCACCAAGGAGGCCTGGAGCCGTGTCTTCGACGCCTGAGACCGCACCCAAGCCGGGCCCCGGGGACTCCGGCGCTGGCCCCACCGTGGAGATCCCCGTGCCGACCGGCGAGATCCGGGTGCTGGCCGGGATCCAGCGTCGGCTCCTGGCGGTGCCGGGGTCGCGCGAGGCCGCCGTGACGCTCTCGCACGTGGGCGAGCACGCTCTGGGCTGGATGGCGATCGCCGCGGTCGGCATGGCGGTCGATCCGGCCCGGCGGGGCCGGTGGGCGATGGTCGGTGTGGGCAGCTTCGGTGCGCATGCCACGTCCGTCGTCGTCAAGCGTGTCGTCCGGAGGCGACGACCGGACCACCCCACGGTCGCGGTGGGGGTGGGTACCCCCTCCTCGCTGAGCTTCCCGTCCTCCCACGCCACGTCGACCACCGCGTTCGCCCTGCTGGCCGGGGGGGTGAGCGGCGCGCCGGTGGCACCCGCACTCGTTCCCGTGATGCTGGCGTCCAGGCTCGTCCTGGGCGTCCACTACCCTTCGGATGTGGTCGCCGGCGCCGCGGTCGGTGCGGGCTGCGCCGCGCTCACGCGCGCGGTCTGGCCCACGGGCCGCGTCCAGAAGCTGTTGCCGGCCGCGCTTCGTGACGGCGTGCCCGGACCGAGCCCCATCCCGACCCCCGAGGAGAATCGATGACCGATCAGACCGGAGTCCCGGCCACCCGGGGCGGGGGCGATCACCATCTCCTCGGGGCGGAGCCGCACACCGCCAACGAGATCGATCTCGCCGAGGCCGAGGAGGAGGCCAAGGGCTCGCCGCCCAAGAACCTGCTGGACGGTATGGTCAAGGCGCTCAGGCCGCGGCAGTGGGTCAAGAACGTCCTCGTGGTCGCGGCGCCCGCGGCGGCCGGCATGCAGACGCTCACGGACACCTCCGTCCTGTTCTCAGTCTTCGTCGCCTTCGTGGCGTTCTGCATGGCGGCCTCCAGCGTCTACCTGATCAACGACGCGATGGACGTCGAGGCGGACCGCGCCCACCCCACCAAGCGTTTCCGTCCCATCGCCGCCGGTGTGCTCCCGGTCGGGCTGGCATACGGGATGGCGGTGGCGCTCATCGTGGCGTCGCTCGTCATCTCGGTGCTGTTCGCGCACCCGGCGCTGGCGATCGTCGTGGCCGTGTACATCGTCCTGCAGCTCATGTACTGCTTCGGGCTCAAGCACCAGCCGGTGCTCGACATCGCGTTCGTCTCCTCCGGCTTCCTGCTCCGCGCGGTGGCGGGCGGTGCGGCCGCCGAGGTCGAGATCTCCCAGTGGTTCCTGCTGGTCATGGCGTTCGGCTCCCTGTTCATGGCGGCCGGGAAGCGGTATGCCGAACTGAACCTGCACCTCAAGACCGGCGCCAAGATCCGTAAGGCGCTGGAGAGCTACACGCCGACCTACCTGCGGTTCGTCTGGACACTGTCGGCGACGGTGCTCGTGCTCTGTTACGCCCTCTGGGCCTACGACCGGGGTTCCGACCCCACGCAGCCGTCCGGCTCGGCCGTGTGGTTGCAGATCTCGATCGTGCCGTTCACCATCGCGGTGCTGCGCTACGCCGTGGACGTCGACGCAGCCCAGGCCGGCGAGCCCGAGGACATCGCCCTCGGCGACCGCGTCCTGCAGATACTCGCCGCGATCTGGGTCCTCACCGTGGTGATCGGCGTCTACGTCGTGCCGTCCCTCGCCTGACAGGGATGGGTGGGCGATGTCGCAGGTGACACCGGGAGAGTCGGCAGGGCGGCCGTCGGCCGGGCGTGTCCCGGCCGAGCCGGCGGTCTTCTGGGGCGGCCTCGCGGTGGTGGTGGCGGTGTTCCTCGCGGGTGCCTGGCAGCGCCGGTGGATCGCCGACGACGGCCTGATCGTCCTGCGCACGGTCCGCAACATCATCGCCGGCAACGGCCCCGTCTTCAACGCGGGGGAGCGGGTCGAGTCCAACACCTCCACCCTGTGGACCTATCTCGTCTATCTCACCCACGAGGTGGTCGGTTACCGGCTCGAACTGGTCGCCCTGGGTCTGGCGCTGACCCTGAGCATGGTCGCGGTGGCGTGCGCGATGCTCGGCACCCGGGTGATGTACCGGGGGACCCGGCGCGCCCCCGCCGGTGGTCCGATGCTGCTGTTGCCGCTGGGCGTCGTGGTCTACATCATGCTGCCGCCCGCCCGCGACTTCGCCAGCTCGGGCCTGGAGACGGGGCTGGTGATCTGCTGGATCGGCGTCATGTGGCTCGGGCTGCAGCGGTGGGCCCGCGCGCCGCACCGCGAGTACCGCTTCGGCCTCCCCGCGGCGGGCACGGCCGTGATCGCGTTCGTCGCCGGGCTCGGTCCCCTGGTGCGCCCGGAGTTGGCGCTCGCGGCGGTGGTGTTCCTGGTGCTGCTGGCCGCGTCGCAGCAGTCGTGGAGACATCTGGGCTGGTTGGTCGTCCTCGCCGGAACGGTCCCGATCGTCTACCAGGTCTGGCGCATGTCGTACTACGCGCTGCCCTACCCCCTGACGGCCATCGCCAAGGACGCGGGCGGGTCCAAATGGGACAAGGGCGCACAGTACCTGTGGGACCTGCTGTCGCCGTACGTGCTGCTGCTGCCGTTGGCGATGGTGCTGGCCGCCGGGCTGGTCTCGCTGTGGGCCGTGCACCGGTCGGGCCCCGCTCATGGTTCGGCGGCCCCCGCGCGGGGTGACGGGACGGGGGCCGGCGACGAGGTGACCGGTCTGGACCGCCTGCGGGCCCGGGTCCGCTCGACCCCGGTCGTCACGATCGCGTTCCTCGTGGTGGCCGTGATCATGCTGGCCTACGTCACCCGGGTCGGCGGGGACTTCATGCACGGCCGGGTACTGCTGCCCTCACTGTTCCTGTTCCTCCTGCCCGTCGCGGTGGTGCCTCTGCCCGTGGGGCCCGCCCGCGGTGAGGACGACGCCCGGGTGCGGCGGGTGGCGGTCCCGGTGGTCGCCGGTGCCTGGCTCGTCGTCGTCGGGTGGGCGGTGACCGTCGAGGTGGTCCAGGACCCGTTCCGGGACGAGCCGGAGACCATCACCGCCGCGGGGATCGTCGACGAGCGGCAGTACTACATCCAGCGCACCGGCCACCGACATCCGCTGCTGGCCGACGACTACCTCGACTTCCCGCGGATGCGGGCCCTGGTGCGGGACGTCTCGACCAACCGGACGGGGGCGGTCTTCCTCCCGGTTCCGGGCTTCCAGGACCGGTGGGACGTGGTGGCCTACGACCGCCCGATGCCCGGCCTGGAGCCCTTCGAACTGCCGGACGACCCACTCAAGACGGTGGTGTTCCTCAACCTGGGCATGACGAGCATGAACCTCCCGCTCGACGTGGACGTCTACGACACGGTGGGGTTGGCCTCCCCCCTGGCCGCGCACACGGACCGGATGGAGGACGGCCGGATCGGGCACGACAAGTTCCTGCCGTACGACTGGGTGCTCGCGCGCACCGGGGTGATCGAGGATCCCGTCAACTTCCCGCGGTGGATCGACGTGAACTGGGTCAACCAGGCGGAGGTGGCACTCACGTGTCCTGCCACCCAGGCCCTGATCGACTCCTATACCGGGCCCTTGACGCTGGAGAAGCGCTGGTCCAACCTGGTTAATGCATTCTCATTCGCCGAGTACCGCATCAACAGAATCCCTGCGTACGAGGTGCAGAGGTGCGGGTTGCCGATGCCTGAGAAAGTGGAGAAGTACCAGGGCACTCGGTAGTGTGGCCCCAGCTGTTGTCTCGAATCGATAACAGTAGGGGATCGATCAGGTCCCCGACCTGTAACACCTGTCCCAGATTGAGCGACAGTTACGATGTCGCAGTTCCGGTCCTCCCCTGGTGGGGCCGGTCCGATGGACGTCACCGATGCCCCGGGAGACCTGAGGGCACCAGGAACGAACAAAGGAACCCACGAATGTCCCAGACCACCCTCCGGCGCAAGTTCGCCGCCGGGCTCACCGCCCTGGCGACGGCTGCAGGCCTCGTCGTCGGCGCCCCCGCCCTCGCCGGCGCCCAGGCCACCGAGCAGGGCTCGTCGGCCAGCCTCGGTTCCGCCGGATCAGCAGGATCGGCCGGATCGGGCGATGCCCCCAACGCCGCCCCCGCGTTCCGGCCGGCCGCCGGGGACGAGAACCCGGTCGGGTTCCGCAACTGGCTGCGCCCCGGCTGTAGCTGGGATCCGGTCGCCTCGTGGGTTCAGCTCTGCGAGGTCTGGTCGCCGGCGATGAACCGCCACATCAAGGTCCAGGTCCAGCCCGCCCGCTTCGGCGGCAACGCCGGCCTGTACCTCCTCGACGGTCTGCGTGCGCGGGACGACTGGAACGCGTGGACCCGCGACGCCCAGGCGCAGCGCATCTTCCTCCAGGACAACATCACCCTGGTCATGCCGGTCGGCGGCCAGGTCTCCTTCTACTCCGACTGGGATCGGCCCATCAACCTGGGCGGAAACCTGCTCGAGTACAAGTACGAGACCTTCCTGACCCGCGAGCTGCCCGGGTACCTGAACGCCCACTTCGGTGTGCGCACGGACAACAACGCCATCGCCGGGCTCTCCATGGGCGGGTCCGCCGCCGCGATGCTCGCGGCCAAGCACCGCAACCAGTTCAAGCAGGTCTCGGTGTTCTCCGGTTACATGAACCCCACCGCACCGGGCATGTACACCATGATCCCGCTGGCGATGTTCGACCAGTGCAAGTGTGACCCGTTCGCGATGTGGGGCCTGCCGGGCTCGCCGCGCTGGGGTCAGAACGACCCGCTGCTCAACGCGGACAAGCTGCGCGACATCCCGATGTACATCACCGCGGGGTCCGCCATCCCCGGGCAGTACGACCAGCCCTCCAGCCTGCAGGCCGTGTTCAACACGTTCAACGGCATCATCCTCGAGGGCCTGTCGCGCGGATCGACCATCGCGTTCCAGAACACCCTCAACGCCCGTCCGAACCAGGCCACGTTCGACTACCGCACCACCGGCATCCACGGCTGGGGCTATTGGAACGACGACCTGATCGCCGCCCGTTCGGCGCAGATCCTGCCCGTGATGAACGCCTTCGCGTGGTGATCACGACCGGATAGCCGACGAATCGGGCTCCGCTCAGCGAGTCCTCACCCGTCACACCGGGGCCCCGTGCGTAGATTCTCGTGCGGGGCCCCGGTCGCTTGTGTGACCACCGGGTTCGGCCGCGGGAGGGGAGCCCGCGGGCGGACGACGGACCAGGGCCCCGGGAAGAAGCTGTCCGGGTCGCTCTCCGCGGCCCGTTCACCGAGACGGTCGGCGACGACGCGGCAAGGAAGAGAACCTCACATGGCGACCCCCAGCGCACACGCGAGCCCCCGCACCCGGTGGGCGTCCCTCCTGGCGGCCCCTCTCGTGGTGGGAATGGTGGGCTCCGGACTCGTCGTCCCTCCGGCTGCGGGCGCGCAGGAGACGCCGGTCCGGGCGACCCCGGCCCAGAACTCCCCGACACAGAACCCCCCGGCGACCGCCGGTCCGGCGCAGACCGGCGCCGGCGGGGCGGAGCCGGCCGAGAGCCGCGTGGACTCCCCGTCCCTGCGCGTACCGACGACCATCCCGTCGGGGGTCCGGTTGGACCGGGTCGAGTGGAAGACGGCCAACCGGGTCGCACTGTGGGTGCAGTCGCCGGCCATGGAGCAGGCCATCCAGGTGCAGCTCATGCTCCCGGCGCAGTGGAACGCGGAGCCGGAGCGCACGTACCCCTCGCTCCTGCTGCTCGACGGCCTGCGCGCGCGGGACGACGCCAGCGGCTGGACCCTCGAGACCAAGATCTCCCAGTTCTTCGACGCGAAGAACGCGATCATCGTGCTCCCCGTCGGCGGCGAGTCGAGCTTCTACACCGACTGGGTGGCGGACGCCAACGGCTCGGCATACCAGTGGGAGACGTTCCTGATGGAGGAACTCCCACCCCTGCTGGCCCGGGACTGGCGGGTGGGCGACGAGCACGGCGTCGCGGGTCTGTCCATGGGCGGTACTGCCGCGATGATGCTCGCGCAGCGATACCCCGAGCACTTCCGGTTCGCGGCCAGCTACTCGGGATTCCTGGACACCACCAGCTTCGGAATGCCCGAGGCCGTCAAGGTGGCCATGCAGGACGCCGGCGGGTACCAGGCCGAGAGCATGTGGGGACCGCTCGGTTCGACCCGGTGGCAGGAGCAGGACCCCAAGCTCCACACCGACAAGCTCCGCGGTCGGAGCATCTACGTGTCCGCGGGCAGCGGGAACACCGGGCCGTGGGACCAGCCGTCGGGCCTGCCGGACATCCCCACCAACTTCCCGGGTTACGGGCTCGAACTGCTCTCGCGGATGACCACCCAGACCTTCGTCAACAAGGCCCGTGCCGCCGGTGTCGAGGTGACGGCCAACTTCCGCCCGTCGGGCACGCACACGTGGCCGTACTGGCAGTTCGAGATGATGCAGGCCTGGCCGCAGTTCGCGGGTGCCGTCGGGATCGAGAACGTCGAACCCCCGTGCGCCGCACAGGGCGAGATCGCCCGCGTCGCCGAGCGTCAGCCCGGTCTGGGCCCCTGCCTGACGGGTGAGTACGACGTCCGGGGCGGCAAGGCCACCGACTTCCGTTTCGGACGCGTCTTCTGGTCGCAGCAGACGGGCGCGCACTCGGTCCTCGGGGCCATCGGCGCCGCCTACCAGGCCGAGGGCGGTCCTGACGGCCCGCTCGGGCTGCCCACCTCCGGCGAGACCACGACGCCCGACGGGAGGGGCAGGTTCACCCAGTTCCAGAACGGCGTCATCTACTGGTCGCCCGCCACCGGCGCGCACGCCATCCGTGGGGCGGTCAGGTCGATGTGGCAGGAGCGCGGCGCCGAACGCGGCGACCTCGGGTACCCGACGACCGACGAGATCACCAATCCCAACAAGCCCGGCGTGGTCCAGGGCTTCCAGGGCGGGACCGTCTACTGGTCCTCCGCCACGGGCCCCAGGGTCGTCAAGGGGGCCATCCTGACGACCTACCGGGAGGCGGGCGCGGAGAACTCGGAGCTCGGGTACCCGGTCACCGACGAGATCTCCCTGTCCACCCGGGGCGGTGCCTTCAGCCGCTTCCAGGGTGGGGCGATCTATTGGTCCGCCCGCACCGGTGCGCACGCCGTGCCTCGCGGGCCGGTGTTCGACGCCTGGGGCACGGTCGACTACGAACGCGGCCGGCTCGGCTATCCCACCAGCGCGCTGCGCACCACCCGTGACGGCCAGGTCATGGAGTTCGAGGGCGGCCGGATCACGGTGACCGGCGGACGGGCGGAGATCTCGTGACGGCCAGGTCCGCGGCGCTCGGGGCCGCCCTCGTCGTGGTGGGTGGGATGCTGGCCGCCTGCGGCGGTGGCGACTCCACGGTGTCCGGCGTCCCCGACTCGGAGACCATGGCCCCGCC
>NZ_JADDKI010000228.1:0-3312 GCF_015356725.1 Dietzia sp. SYD-A1 | reverse complement strand
GGCGAGGACGGCGACGGGGGCCGCGAGGCGGGGAGACTGCATACCACCATCCTGGACGAGTTCCGCTCTCCGCGTTCTCAGTCCACCCCGACCCTCCGCAGGATCCGCAGCGCGATGACCGTGATCCACGGGTTCGGCTCGCGGGATGCCGGGTACTCCACGTGGGTGGCGCCGGGATACCCGCGGGCGCCGGCCCACCGTCCGTCGGCGCGACGGCGCCGGCGGAGCACGTCGAGACCGTCGGAGAGTCGCTCGTCGGCGACGACACCGGCCGCGGTGACGGCGTCGAGGCCCCGCAGGACGTCGAATCGCCACCGCGCGGGATGGTGGAGCCGGGTGAACTCCGGGCGGATCACCTGGCCGGTCCGGTGGCTGCGGAACAGCCGGTGGACCAGCAGGAACTCGATGGCCTCCGCGCGGGCCCCGGCGACCTCGTCGGCGCGGTACGGGTGCCCGGCCGAGAGATAGGCGGTGAACCCCTCGATCACGCTCGTGGTGCTGTGCACGGAGGAATGCGTGGCCCCCGACCGCGTGCTCCGGCAGTTGAACCCGCCGTCGGCCATGCGCTCGGCGAGGATCGCGTCGATCAGCCCGGCCAACAGAGGCGTCTGCGCGCCGAATCGGCTGCAGTAGGTCAGCGCCATACCGTTGATGCACACGTCGCTGCGGTGGGCGGTCGGGCTCACGCGCAGGCCGCCGTCGGCGCACCGTGGCGCCTCCAGGACCATCCGCACGGACGAGGTCGCGCGGGGGTCGCCGGGGTCCAGCCCCAGCCCGGCGAGTTCGAGCACCGTGTCGTGCGTGCTGGTCCACTGGGGCAGGGCGAAGCCGGATCCCCAGTGCCCGTCCGAACGCCGGTACCCGAGCAGCGCCGCGCCCACCCCGGAGTCCGCGATAGCGGACCGCAGCACCGGGTCGTCGTGGTCCTCCAGGTCGCGGGCGGCGAGGTACGCGGTCGACGGGTCGGCCGCCCGCAGCCACGGCAGCACGTCGGGGTGGCCGCTCATATCCCCGAGATCACGCGCGCCGGCAGCGCGCGCCGGATCCGACGGAGGGTCTTGCACCCCCACACGTAGTGGCTCGAGGTGGCGGAGACGAGGTAGGCACCGAGCGTGGTGCTCCCGGTCCAGGCGTGGCGGCCCCGGGTGAAGAGGTCCTCGTCGGAGTGCGAGGAGATCACGGCGAGGCACCGGGCGTGGCTGCCGGCGAGCAGGTCGACGGCGTCGGCGTACGAGGTGCCCAGGTAGCGCTCGCGGATCTCGGCGTTGATCGCCGGGGTCTCGCGCCAGGTGCGCCCCTCACCGGGGATCGCGGGCGTACCGCCGGCGTTCCCCGTCTCCGCCCAGCCCAGGGCCATGAGCTGCCAGGCGTGGATGTGGGTGAGCACGTCCCGCGGGTGCCGGGAGGTGTCCTCGATCTCCGCCTCCCAGGTGACGTCGGCCAGTACCACGGGGTCGAACCGGTCGAGGGCGAGGTGCAGCCGCTCGTACTCCCCGGCGGCCGCCTCGAGCAGTGCGGTCCTGGTGGTCGGGCGCGGCATGACCCGAGCCTGCCACGGCCGGGGCCGGTGGACTAGCGTCGACGGTCATGATCACCCCGTCGGAGTTCGCGGCCGACACATCCACCCGCCGGATCCGCCTGGACGTGGCCTACGACGGCACCGACTTCTCCGGGTGGGCCCGGCAGCCCGGCCTGCGCACGGTGTGCGGGGTCCTGGAGGAGCAGCTCGGGACCGTGTTGCGCCACCCGGTGACCCTGACGGTCGCCGGCCGCACCGACGCCGGGGTCCACGCCCGGGCCCAGGTGTGCCACCTCGACGTGGACCCGGCGTGGCTGGATCAGCGGTCGTTCGACGGGCGCCCCGAGGCTCTGGTGCGCAGACTCGCCAGGCTCCTGCCCCCCGACATCGCGGTGATGCACGCCCGGTGGGCGCCCGCGGACTTCGACGCCCGCTTCTCGGCGCTGCGCCGCCACTACGAGTACCGGCTCACCACCGCGCCGTGGGGGCCCGAGCCGACCCGCGCCCGCGACACCGCGGCCTGGACACGGACGGCGGACCTGGACGCGGTGCGTGAGGCCTCCTCGCGACTGCTGGGCCTGCACGACTTCGCGGCGTTCTGTCGTCGCCGGGAGGGCGCCACGACGATCCGGGAGTTGCAGCGCTTCGACTGGCTCGCCGAGCCGGATCCGCGCGGGCCTGACGCGCCCGGGGCGGCCGAGGTGTGGACCGCGTCGGTGAGCGCCGACGCGTTCTGCTGGTCCATGGTGCGCAGCCTGGTGGGCGCGGTGATGGCCGTGGGGGAGGGCCGGCGCGGCCAGGAGTGGATCACCGGGCTGCTGGACGAGAGGCAGCGGTCGTCGGCGGTGCCCGTGGCGCCCGCGTGCGGCCTGTCGCTGGTGGGGGTGGACTACCCGGCGGATGTCGACCTCGCGGCCAGGAACCTCACCACCCGTGAGGTGCGCCCCGGCCCGGATCGCGGCCCGGGGGCCGGGGCGGAGTGCTGCGGGGGGTAGTCGGCTACCCGCTCGCGGCGTCGAAGATCGGCGAGAGTGCGAACAGCATGACCATCGACCAGACCACGTGGGTGACGATGGGCCCCAGCACCCCGCCGGTGCACCGCCTCTGCACCGCGGTGACCAGACCCAGCACGAGCGCGGCGACCACGAGCAGCGGGATGCCCGCGGCGGCCGTGACGGCGCCGTAGATCAGCGTGGTCACCAGGATCGGGTGGATGCGCGAGGTGGCCGAGTACACCGCGCCGCGGTGGAAGCACTCCTCGGCGGCGCCGTTGACGGCCGTGAGCAGGGCCACCAACGCCAGGTTGCCCACGGTGGCGTGGGCGAGCAGCGCCTCGACGGGCTCGCGGAGCGGTTCGATCTGCGCCACCACCACCGCCCCCACACAGAACACGAGGGCCAGGGCCGTGGCGGCGAGGACCGAGGACAGGATCGGTCGGCCCGGGCGGTAGGGCTCGCATCCCACCCGGATCGGGCCGGAGGCGAAGGCCCCCACCAGCCACACCGCCGCGAGCAGGGCGGTGGCCGGATAGAACATGGTGTCGCCGGGTGGGATCCGCAGCGCCCAGGCGCTGACGGCCGTGCCCACGACCAGGGTGATGACGACGACGACGAGGCGCCGGCGCGTGGGCGGCACCGGCGCGGTCTCCATCTCGCCGGTGCGGAAGGCGTGCCGGTAGCGGCCGAGCAGGGTGGTGGGCGCGGGCTCAGGCATGGGGTCGATTCTGCCCTCGGTCATGCTCGCCCGTGTCCCTCGCCCGCGGTGCCCATGGCGCCGGTCTCTACTTCCCCGTG
>NZ_JADDKI010000227.1:0-7233 GCF_015356725.1 Dietzia sp. SYD-A1 | reverse complement strand
ACACCCCGCCGAGGTCGAGACACTGCTCATGACCACCGACCCGATGGGCCGCCCGTTGGGCGCGGCGGGCGTGGCCGTCCCCCCGGGGGTCATCGACCTGGCCGAGTCGTGCCGGATACACCCGGACGCGTTCGTCCCCTCCGGGCGTGGGGAGGCCGCGCTCGACGGCCAGACGGTGGAGGACCTGGCGGACCCGGCGCTGGTCGGCCGGGCGCTCATCGCCGGCCGCGAGCGAGCCGACGCTCTCACCGTGCTCGCCCGGGTCTTCGCCTCCGGCGGTTCCGCCGTCCTCGTCACCGGTTCGGACGCGGATGCGCCCGACGTCGCCGACGTGGCCACGACGGAGCGGACCACTCTCACCCTCTGACCGGTCGCCCCCCGGACGAGAAGATCCGCCACCCACGCGCCGGATCCGCTCCCCGCGAGGGGGTGGCGGATCCGACCTCGCGAGCGGCGGATCGGCGGGGTTCGGTGCTCAGGCCCGCCCGGCTCAGGCCAGCCCAGCTCAGCTCAGCTCAGGCCAGCAGCTGACGCGCCATGACCATGCGGTTGATCTGGTTGGTGCCCTCGTAGATCTGGGTGATCTTGGCATCGCGCATCATGCGCTCGACCGGGAAGTCACGGGTGTACCCGGCGCCACCGAAGAGCTGCACCGCGTTGGTGGTGACCTCCATCGCGACGTCCGAGGCGAACGTCTTGGACGCCGCGGCCATGAAGCCCAGCTTCTGTCCGCCCGGTGCGCTGCCGCGCTCGGCGTTGGCGGCGGCGGTGTACACCATCAGACGCGAGGCCTGGACCTTCATCGCCATGTCGGCCAGCATGAACTGCGTGTTCTGGAAGTCCGAGATCGCCTTGCCGAACTGCTTGCGCTCCTTGGTGTAGGCGATCGCCGCGTCGAGCGCGCCCTGCGCCAGACCCACGGCCTGGGCACCGATGGTGGGGCGGGTGTGATCCAGCGTCTGCAACGCGGTCTTGAATCCCGTGCCCGGCTCGCCGATGATCCGGTCACCGGGGATCCGGACGTTCTCGAAGTACAGCTCCGCGGTGGGTGAGCCCTTGATCCCGAGCTTCTTCTCGGTCTTGGACACGCCGAATCCCTCGTCCTCCGCGTGCACCATGAACGCGGAGATCCCGCCGGGCCCCTTCTCCGGGTCCGTGACGGCCATGACGGTGTACCAGGTGGACTTGCCGCCGTTGGTGATCCACGCCTTGCCCCCGTTGAGGATCCAGTCGTCTCCGTCCTGGCGGGCGCGGGTGCGCATGGCCGCGGCGTCGGACCCCGCCTCGCGCTCGGACAGCGCGTAGGAGGCCATGGCGCCCTCGGCGATACCGGGCAGAACCTTCTGCTTGAGGTCCTCGTCGCCGGCGAGGATCAGGCCCATGGTGCCGAGCTTGTTGACGGCGGGGATCAGCGACGAGGAACCGCAGACGCGCGCGACCTCTTCGATGACGATGCAGGCGGCGACGGAGTCCGCGCCCTGTCCGCCGTACTCCTCCGGCACGTGGACCGCGTTGAACCCCGAGGCGTTGAGGGCGTCGAGCGCCTCCTGCGGGAACCGCTCGTTCTCGTCGACGTCCGCGGCGTGCGGCTCGATCTCCTTCTCCGAGAGCGCGCGGATCGCCGCGCGGAGCTCCTCGTGCTCCTCCGCGGGCTGGTACAGGTCGAAGTCGGGGTTACCGGACATGTGCGGTCCTCCAAGAGGGAATCGTCAGTGTTGATCGCGCGGCGGACACCGTCCGGGGCACCTCCCGGCGATCCCGACGGCGCCACTTCTCCGCCGTTCTCGCCGCGGGGCCTGACGTGCCGCGCCCGACCACCCAAGTTACCAGTCGGGCACCGTCCCCCTTGCCCTGGCGGCGGGGCCCCGCCGACCAGACTCGCCGGGACTCGGGCGGACGGGATCCCCCGGGGCTCAGCCGAGCAGTCTCTGGCGGAGCGCGGCGTCCTTGCGCTCGACCATCGCCTCCAGATCCGCCTGGAACCGCTCCATCCGCGACCGGAGCTCCGCGTCCGAGGCGGCGAGGATCCGGACCGCCAGGAGCCCGGCGTTGCGCGCGCCGCCTATCGACACGGTGGCCACGGGCACCCCGGCCGGCATCTGCACGATGGACAGCAGCGAGTCCATCCCGTCGAGGTGCTTCAGGGGCACCGGGACACCGATGACCGGCAGCGCGGTCGCGGAGGCGACCATCCCGGGCAGATGCGCCGCGCCACCGGCACCCGCGATCACCACCCGGATCCCCCGCCCGGCCGCCGAGCG
This sequence comes from Dietzia sp. SYD-A1, assembly GCF_015356725.1. Taxonomy (NCBI): domain Bacteria; kingdom Bacillati; phylum Actinomycetota; class Actinomycetes; order Mycobacteriales; family Dietziaceae; genus Dietzia; species Dietzia sp. SYD-A1. The sequence goes on along the minus strand of NZ_JADDKI010000227.1, from coordinate 4,972 downwards.
GGCGTAGTCCAGCATCTTCTGCGGGGTCCGGTGCGCCGAGACCACCCCCACCTCGAAGGGGATGCCGAACTCGGCCAGGGCCTCCGCTGCGGCCTCCATCGTGGGCCAGTCCGAGTCGCTTCCCATGATCAGGCCGACCTGCGGCCCGCCGGATGGTGTGGTCATTGCGATGCCTCTCCGTCGAAAGGAAATGGGGTCAGCGGTCGAAGTCCCCGACCGGCGGCCCCGTGTGGGGGTCCCAGCCGTCAGCCCATTCCCCGTGGGAGAGCCAGTGGGCGGCGTGCTCGGCCACCGCACGCACCGTGTCCACCTGCTCGGGGTCATCCGGGTCGATACCGGGGTCGGCGAGCACGTTGACATGTCCGATCTTGCGTCCGGGCCGCTCGGACTTGCCGTAGAGGTGGACCTTGGCGTGGGGGAACCTGGCCCCGAGGTGGTGGACCCGTTCGTCCATGCTCATCTCGGGCGTCTCCGCGGCACCGAGGACATTGGCCATCACGGTCACGGGGGCGGTCGGGACGGTGGATCCGAGCGGATAGTCGAGAACGGCCCGCAGGTGCTGCTCGAACTGACTGGTGGTGGCTCCGTCCATGGTCCAGTGCCCGGAGTTGTGCGGACGCATGGCCAACTCGTTCACCAGCACTCCCGGGCGACCGTCGGAGCCGATGACCTCGAAGAGCTCGACCGCCATCACCCCGGTCACGTCGAGGTGCTCCGCCAGGCGTAGAGCGGTGGCCTGCACCGCGGACCGGAGATCGTCGGGCAACCCGGGGGCGGGTGCCACCACGACGGCGCAGATGCCGTCCCGTTGCACCGTCTCCACCACGGGCCACACCGCACCCTGGCCGAACGGCGACCGCGCGACGAGCGCGGAGAGTTCCCGTGTCCACGGCACCCGCGCCTCGGCCATCATCGGCACTCCGGCGTCCAGCTGCTCCTGCGCGATCCGCTCGGCCTGCTCGACCGACTCCGGCATCCACACACCACGACCGTCGTAACCGCCGCGCGCGGACTTGAGGACGATCCGCCCCTGTTGTTCGTCGTGGAAGCGCCGCACGTCCTCGACCGAGTCCACGGCCGTGAACGGCGGGACGGGTGCGCCGATCTCCGCGAGCGCCCGACGCATGACCAGCTTGTCCTGGGCGTGGATGAGTGCCGAGGCCCGGGGCCGGACCGCGACCCCGGCGGACTCGAGTTCCACCAGGATCTCCGGGGGGACGTGCTCGTGGTCGAAGGTCATCACATCGGCGCCGGCCGCGACACCGCGGACCGCGTCGGGGTCGTCGTGGGCGCCGATGACGACGTCGGGCGTCACCTGTGCCGCCGGATCCTGCGGGTCGGCGGCGAGCACGCGGAGGGTCTGGCCGAGAGCCACCGCCGACTGGTGTGTCATGCGGGCGAGCTGGCCACCCCCGATCATCGCCACGACGGGCGAACCGAGTGGATTGCGGCGGATGCGCGAGTCGTCGTTCACGGGGTCCATGTTCTCACGTACGGGCGCCGGGTCACCGACGCCCCGGCAGGCCCCAGCGGGAGCGCGGCGGGGCGACGGATGGCCCGGGCGGGGGGACGGGCGGCAACCGGAGCAGTTCGTCGTAGACCGCGGCGTGGACTCGCGCCACACCGGGGACGTGGTCGATCTCCACCGGCGGCAGGTACCCGCACTCGAGGATGAGGCACCCCGTGCCCAGCGCCCGGTCGGTGAGCGTGTGCCGGAACCGCACCGCACTGATCCGGCGCAGTGGCACGTCGACACACCGTCGTGTCGACCCCGCCGGCCGGTAGAGCACCCGCTCGTCGGTCACCACCAGATCGGTGCGCGCCCACCGCAGCGCGGGCCACAGGCCGAAACGCAGGACCACGAGTAGGTAGACCCCGGCCACCATCGCCCAGGTGGCGGCGCGGTCGCCGGCGTGGACCACCTGCGTCTCGATGAAACCCCCGGCGATCCCGGCGAGACCGGCGCCGATCACCGTCACCAACCCGGGACGCACGAGCGCCCGCCAGTGCGGGTGACTGTGGACGAGCAGCGTCTCCCCCGGCGCGAGAACCGAACGGACGAACCCCACGGGTCAGCCGCCCCACCGGTCGTCGGCGGGGCGGACGTGGGTGACGTCCCCGGCGGCCACCGCCACCTCTCCCTCCGGGGTGACGACGACGAGGCGGCCTTCCCTGTCGACACGATCGGCCCGACCGGTCCGGACGACGTCCCCCGGAAGGAGGACGCGCACCTCGGCACCGAGCGTCGAGCAGGCGTCCGAGTACTCGGCCAGCAGCTCGTCCGAGATGGTCGACCCGCTCCCCCTCTCGCATCCGCGCCACTGTTCGTGCCGGCGTGCCAGGGCCTCGAGGACCGCCCGCGCGACGGCGTCGCGGTCGGTGACACCACCGGCGAGAGCGAGCGAGGTGGCGTGCGGGATGGGCAGCTGTTCCCGGGTGAGCGTCACGTTGATCCCCAGACCGACCACCAGCGCCGGTAGTCGGAGGTCGAAGTCGCCCTCCGCGGGCACGGTCGTCATCTCCGAGAGGATCCCCGCGATCTTGCTCCCGTCGACGAGGACGTCGTTGGGCCATTTCAGGGTGGCGTCCACCCCGCCCGAGGTCACCAGACCGTCGCGAACGGCCAACCCCGTGACCAGCGGAAGCCAGCCGAACAGGTCGGGCGAGACCGCGCCGGGACGCAGCAGGACGCTGAGCGCCACCTGCGTCCGCGGCGGCGCCGTCCACGTCCGCCCGAGTCGTCCCCGACCGGCGGCCTGGTACTCGGCCAGGAGCACACTGCGGTCCGCCGCACCCTGTACCGCACGCTCGATCGACTCGGCGTTGGTCGAGCCGGTCTCCTCGAGCACCTCGAGTGAGGTGTAGGGCGCGTCCGGCGTCCCGACCAGCGCACGCCGGAGGGCGTCGGCGTCGAGTGGGCGCGGGGATCCGGGTCCGGTGTCTGCGTGCACGAGGACCAGAGTAGGTCCGAACCCCGCCCGACGGCGCCGCCGGTGCGGGGCAGTATGCCGGGTCACGTCGTCACGGATCCGGCCGAGTCGTTAGAGTCTTACAACATGACGACTGCCTCAGAACCGGACGTGAGTGACGACGTCCCGACCGACGCTGCGACGCCCGACATCCACACGACCGCCGGGAAACTGTCCGAACTGCGTCGGCGCCTCGACGAAGCCCGTGCCCCGATGGGACAGGCCGCGATCGACAGGATGCACGACAAGGGTCTGATGACGGCCCGCGAGAGGATCGAGAACCTCCTCGACCCGGGTTCGTTCGTGGAGATCGACGCCCTCGCCCGCCACCGCGCCACGACGTTCGGCCTGGCCGAGCGCCGGCCGCTGGGAGACGGTGTCATCACCGGGTACGGCACCATCGACGGCCGCAGCGTCTGCGTGTTCTCGCAGGACGCCACCGTCTTCGGCGGCTCGCTCGGAGAGGTCTACGGCGAGAAGATCGTCAAGGTCATGGACCTGGCGCTCAAGACCGGACGCCCGATGATCGGTATCAACCACGGCGCCGGTGCCCGCATCCAGGAGGGTGTGGTCTCCCTCGGTCTCTACGGCGAGATCTTCCACCGCAACGTCCAGGCGTCCGGGGTCATCCCCCAGGTGTCCCTGATCATGGGCCCCTCCGCCGGCGGCCACGTCTACTCCCCCGCCCTCACGGACTTCACCGTGATGGTCGACAAGACCTCGCAGATGTTCGTCACAGGTCCGGACGTCATCAAGACGGTCACCGGGGAAGAGGTCACCCAGGAGGAACTGGGGGGCGCCACCACCCACATGACCAAGTCCGGCGTCTCCCATTACACCGCGAGCGACGAGCAGGACGCCCTCGACTACGTCAAGGACCTGCTGTCCTACCTCCCCAGCAACAATCGTGCCGAGGCCCCCCGGTTCCCGGTCCCGCCGATCGAGGGCGCGATCGAGGACAACCTCACCCTGGACGACCACGAGCTGGACACGATCATCCCGGACTCCTCCAACAGCCCGTACGACATGCACGAGGTCATCTCGCACATCGTCGACGACGGCGAGTTCCTCGAGACCCAGGCGCAGTACGCCATGAACGTGATCGTGGGCTTCGGCCGGGTCGAGGGCCGCAGCGTCGGTGTGGTGGCCAACCAGCCCACCCAGTTCGCCGGCTGCCTGGACATCAAGGCGTCCGAGAAGGCCGCCCGCTTCGTCCGCACCTGCGACGCCTTCAACATCCCCATCCTCACCCTCGTCGACGTCCCCGGCTTCCTCCCGGGTACCGGACAGGAGTTCGACGGGATCATCCGCCGCGGCGCGAAGCTGCTGTACGCCTACGGTGAGGCCACCGTAGGCAAGGTCACCGTGATCACCCGCAAGGCCTACGGTGGGGCCTACGACGTCATGGGCTCCAAGCACATGGGCGCGGACATCAATCTGGCGTGGCCCACGGCCGAGATCGCGGTGATGGGCGCGTCGGGGGCCGTGGGGTTCGTCTACCGCGACCAGCTCAAGCAGGCGGCGGCCAACGGCGAGGACGTCGACGCGCTGCGCCTGAAGCTCCAGGCCGAGTACGAGGACACCCTCGTCAACCCGTACGTCGCCGCCGAGCGCGGGTACGTCGACGCCGTGATCCCGCCGTCGCACACGCGCCTGCAGGTCGCCCAGGCACTCCGCCTCCTCGACCGCAAGGTCGTCGAGGTGCCCGCCAAGAAGCACGGGAACATCCCGCTGTGACCGCCGCAGAGCAGCAGGACCCGGTGGTGGGCGCGGGCGGGGACGCGACGACGGCACCGGCGGAACCGTTCTTCCGGGTCGTGCGCGGCAACCCCACCGCGGTCGAGGTCGGCATCCTGTCCGCCGTCCTGGCGACCGCGCAGGGCAACGCCGTCCACGAGGGCGAGTTCCCCACGGGCATCAAGGACGACTGGGGGTCTTACGAGGAGCGACTGCGGCCGCCGTTCGGGTACAACCCCACGTCGTTCCTCAACCGCCGCCAGTAC
>NZ_JADDKI010000226.1:0-2232 GCF_015356725.1 Dietzia sp. SYD-A1 | reverse complement strand
TGGACGAGGGCTCCCGCGGCGGCCCGCCTGGCGCCGTGAATGTGCCTTAAAAACCTTTAGGTTTTTAGGGCGTTGTCACAACAGTTCAGCAGACGCTGTATAGTTCAGCAAGTGCTGACTATTGCTTCTCGTGTCGATGTGATGAACCGGTTAGGGCGGGCGATGGCCGACCCGACACGGTCCCGAATACTGCTGACCTTGCTGGAGCAGCCGGCCTACCCGGCGGAGCTGGCCCGGGATCTGGAGCTGACACGGTCGAACGTGTCGAACCATCTGGCATGCCTGCGCGACTGCGGGATCGTTGTCGCAGTGCCCGAAGGTCGCCAGACCCGGTATGAGATCGCAGACCCGCACTTGGCCCGGTCGCTATCTTCCTTGGTCGAGATCACCCTCGCGGTCAACGAAAACGCCTCCTGCTTGGAGCCCGACTGCTCAGTGCCGGGTTGTCACGCCACGGAGGTGCAGGCGTGATCCTGTCCTCGGCCCTGCAGGCGATCGGCCTGTTCATTGCCACCAATATCGACGACATCATCGTCCTGTCGCTGTTTTTCGCCCGCGGAGCAGGCCAACGCGGAACCACCGCACGCATTCTGGCCGGCCAGTATCTCGGGTTCGCCGGCATCCTCGGCGTGGCTGTGCTCGTCTCCCTGGGCGCGGGAGTCTTCCTGCCCCCGCAGGCCATCCCTTACTTCGGGCTGATCCCACTGGGCTTGGGACTGTGGGCCGCGTGGCAGGCCTGGCGCGGGGACGATGATGACGACGATGCAAAGGTCGAGGGCAAGAACGTCGCCGTGTGGACCGTGGCCGGCGTAACCTTCGCCAACGGTGGAGACAACATCGGCGTTTACGTCCCCGTCTTTCTCAACGTGGGCCCGGGAGCCGTGGTCGCCTACTGCATCGTGTTCCTGGTGCTGGTGGCGGGACTGGTGGGCCTGGCAAGGTTCGTCGCCACCCGCCGACCGATCGCCGAAGTCCTGGAGCGCTGGGAACACATCCTGTTCCCGATTGTCCTGATCGGCCTAGGCGCCTTCATTCTGATCAGCGGCGGAGCATTCGGACTCTGACAAAACAGACGCAAACCCGGCCGCCCACCCGTGAGTCGCCGACTCGCTCTAACCCTTTCGGCCAGAACGCCCGATTGGTACGTCGTACGTCGCCGCCAAGAAGTAACCACAGAAGACCGCCACAAAGCGATCAAGTCCACAGTCGCCGCTGTGTCACAGGGTCTAGTTCGGCACTTATGAAACACCTTCCCGTGGGGTCTAGGATCTATTGATACAGATTCCGGACGAAAGGGTCTCCTCATGGCTGATCGAATCGGGACGTTGCTCAACCGTTCTGGTGATGGTGGCGAGGAGGTGCTCATCGTCAGCCGCGGGAGCGTGCGGACCCGCTTTCGTCGCCGGGACGAGCTGGGCTGGAACTTTCGGGTGGAGTCGACGGACTCGGAAAACATCATCGAAGGGAAACCGGAGTCGAAGCCGAAGCCAGCTCGCCGGGCCTCGCGTCCGCGTGGACAGCGAGTGGCGTACGTGCGGGTGTCGGCCGCGGATCAGAACGAGGCGCGTCAGCTCGAGGCGGTGGGGGAGTGCGACCGGGTCTATATCGAGAAGCAGTCCGCTCGCTCTCGTGCCGATCGGGTGAAGCTAGAAGAGTGCATCAGGTACCTGCGCGACGGCGACGAGCTGGTTGTTGCGTCGATGGACCGACTCGCTCGTTCCCTGGTCGACCTCAAGCAGATCGTCGGCGAGATCACCGCGAAGGGCGCGAGCGTGGAGTTCGTCCACGAGCGGGCCACCTACGCCGCCGGCGCCCAGGACCCGCGAGCCGACCTCATGCTCTCACTGCTCGGTGCGTTCGCCGAGTTCGAGCGAGCCATCATCCGTGAACGCCAGGCCGAGGGCATCGCCATCGCCAAAGCAAAGGGCAAGTACAAGGGACGCAAACGCGTCCTGACCGACGAGCAGATCGACAAGGCGCGAGCCCGCATCGAGGCGGGGGAGGGGCTATCGGCGATCGCACGTGATCTGGGGGTCGGGCGATCGACGCTCTATCGCGCGCTGCAGAGAGAAGTGCAGAAAGGGGTTCGCTGAAGCCGGGATGGACTCAGCTGCTGCTCTCGGCTTAGTTGCACGACCCAGTAGTGAGGACGGCAATGCTGAGCCAGCAGATTGTTGTTAGCCCCGGTGTTTCATGGGGATCTGCGGATCGCTGGGCGAAAATAGACCGAAG
>NZ_JADDKI010000022.1:0-1677 GCF_015356725.1 Dietzia sp. SYD-A1 | reverse complement strand
ATCCCGAACGCCTCGGCCCACCAGCCCGGATCCGGGCCCCGCCAGGGCCTCGAGCCCCGGTAGTCACGCGGTTCCACGCCGCCTCCGGGGAAGACGGACATACCGGCCGCGAACTGCATGGTGGCCACGCGGTGCTGCAGGAACACCTCGACTCCCCCGCCCACTCGGGCGTCACGCACCAGGGCCACCGTGGCGGCCTCGCGGACCGGGACGTCCGCGGGTGAGGTCGTCACGGGGTCGCAGACGCGGCTCATGGACGCCGGTGCCGGCCGGACCGACGCGCCCGACGGGCGAAGAACCGTCCGTCGATGGCGTCGACGACGATCGACTGTGCGAAGGCGCGGCTGAGGTTCTCGGAGGTGATCACGTCGTCGATCAACCCGGTGGCCGTCACCCCGCCCTCCGCGAGCAGCATCGCGTGGGTGAAACCCGGGGGGATCTCCTCCACGTGGTGGGTCACCAGCACCGTGGCCGGGGCGTCGGGGTCGAGAGCCATGTCCGCCAGACGGGCGACCAGATCCTCCCGGCCACCCAGATCGAGGCCCGCTCCGGGTTCGTCCAGCAGGAGAAGTTCCGGATCGGTCATCATCGCGCGGGCGATCAGCACCCTCTTGCGTTCGCCCTCCGACAGGGTCCCCCAGGTGCGGTCGGCCAGGTGCTCGCCCCCGATCATCTCCAGGGTGTCCGCCGCGCGGTCGAAGTCGGCCCGGTCGTAGGCCTCCCGCCACCTCCCCAACACGGCGTACCCGGCGGAGACCACCAGGTCCTCGACCACCTCGTCGCCCGGGATCCGGCCGGCCACCGCGGCGGACGACAACCCCACCCGGCTCCGGAGTTCGGTGACCTCGGTGCGACCCAGTTGCTCACCGAGGATCACCGCCGAGCCGGTGCTCGGGTACTCGAGCGCCGAGGCGATGCGCAGCAGCGAGGTCTTGCCCGCACCGTTGGGCCCCAGGACGACCCATCTCTCGTCCAGCTCCACCTGCCAGGTGACGGGTCCCACGAGCGTCCGCCCGTCCCTCCGGAGCGAGACGTCGGTCAGATCCAGGACGAGGTCGGGGTCGGTCTCGATAGGCGTTCTCACGACCCCCATCTAACCCCCTCCCCGGTGGCCGGGTGCCGAGGAACACGGCACGAGCGCGTGAACACCCACGCCACGCCCCTGCCGGATCGGCGCCCGCTTCGATAGCGTCGTGTCGTAGAGGCGTCCACACCCCGGAGCCCGCAGCCGAGAGGAGCACCGACGTGAACGACCGTCTGGCCATCGACGAGGTCCGCCCCCTGGTCTCCTGCGGGAGGTTCCCCGCCAAGTCGGTCGTGGGTGAGGTGCTGCCGATCTCGGCGACCGTGTGGCGGGAGGGCCACGACGCGCTGTCGGCGAGCCTGGTGGTCCGCCGACCCGGTGGCGCCTCCTCCCGCACGACGATGGTCCCCGGGAAGGAGGCGGACACCGTCCACGCGCTCCTGACCACCGACGCCCCCGGGATGTGGTCGTTCCGCGTCGAGGCGTGGTCCGACCCGTTCGCCACGTGGAACAGCGGCATCGTCAAGAAGATGGACGCCGGCCAGGGCGCCGACGTCCTGGGTAACGAGTTCGAGGTGGGCGCGCGGGTCCTGGACGCCGGTGCCGCGCAGGCGGCGGCGTCGGGCGACACCGACCGTGCCGCGCTCCTGACG
>NZ_JADDKI010000225.1:0-10304 GCF_015356725.1 Dietzia sp. SYD-A1 | reverse complement strand
CCGTGGTCCCCGGGGCCGGCGACCCCCTCCCGTCCGAGGGCACCGTGATGCGCGCGGGCGCCGACGTGGTCTCCGGCGCCCCGGAGCTGGCCCGGCTCACCACCAACATCGCCCGGACTCACCACGACGCCCGCGTCTCGGGGGCCGGCCGGTTGGTCTACGGCGGCCACACCATCGGGCTCGCGCTGGCCCAGGCCACCCGCGCGCTGCCGACGATGCTCACCGTGCTCGGCTGGCACTCGTGCGACCACCTGGGCCCGGTCCACGAGCAAGACACCCTGAGCAGCGACCTCGAGGTGGGGGCCGCTGACGACCTCCCCGGCGGCGGGACGGCGCTCGACCTCCGGTCACTCGTCACCGCCCACCGCGACGACGGCGACGCTCCCGTCCTGGACTGGTCGTTCACCGTTCTCATGCCCTGACGATCGAATCGGGGATAATTGTTGTCATGAGTTCAGGAGTCGGCGCTCGTCCGGGGATCGGTCGTCCCAAGAAGACCGCACTCCTGGTGGCCCAACAGATCGTCGAGGACATCTCCCGTCGCGGCAACACCGTCGGCGACCGGTTGCCGCCGGAACACCTCATGCTCGAGCACTACGGGGTCGGCCGCGGAACGCTGCGGGAGTCGCTGCGCTACCTGGAGTTGCAGGGCGTCCTCATGCTCAAGCCGGGCCCGGGTGGCGGGCCGATCGTGCAGCAACCGGACGGGGGGACGCTCGCCGCCACCCTGAGCCTGCTCCTGCAGTTCGAGAACGCCCCGTTCTCCACGATCATGGAGGCCCGCGCGGCGTTGGAGCCCACGATCGCCCGTCTGGCCACCGCGAGGATCGACGATGCCGGCCTGGCCCGGCTCGCCGAGAACCTCCGCCTGACCCGGGAGCAACTGACCGATCAGGCCGCCTTCTCCGCGCACTCCGAGCGCTTCCACGAACTCGTGGCCTGGAGCTCCGGCAACGCGCTCTTCGGCTATCTCTTCGACGCCCTGAGCGGGTTGATCGCCGGCGCCTCGATGGGCATCACCTACCCCAGGCGGCAGCGTGAGTTGACCTGCGACATCCACGACGAGATCTACACCGCCATCGCGGACGGGGACGGGGACGCCGCCTCCCGCCTGATGTCGGTCCACATCAACGAGCACACCACCTACCTCGAGAAGCGGTTCCACAAGGCCCTCGCGCGGCCGATACGGTGGGACCTCGACGGCTGACCCGGCCGCGCGGCTCAGATGTGGCGCCCGCCGGTGATCTCGAGGACCGTGCCGGTCATGTAGCTCGACATGTCGCTGGCCAGGAAGAGCACCACCTGCGCCACCTCTGAGGGCTCGCCGGCCCGGCCCATCGGGATCTCGGCCATCTTCTCGTCCCACACGTGTTGCGGCATCGCCAGCGTCATCGCGGTCCGGATGAGACCGGGCTGGATCGCGTTGATCCGGACGTTCTTGAAGGCGACCTCCTTGGCGGCGGCCTTGGTCAGCCCGACGATCCCGGCCTTGGCGGCGGAGTAGTTGGTCTGGCCCTTGAGTCCGACCTTCCCGGAGATCGAGGAGACGTTGACGATCGATCCTCCCCCGTGTTCCCGCATCCGTCCGGCGGCGGCGCGGGTTCCGTTCCACGTGCCCTTGAGGTGGATCGCGATGATGTCGTCGAACTGCTGCTCGGTCATCGTGCGCATCGTGGCGTCGCCGGTGACCCCGGCGTTGTTGACGAACACCCCGAGCGGCCCGAACGCGTCCTCGGCCACGTCGATCAGGTGCTCGACCGCCGTGCCGTCGCGGACGTCGCAGTTGACGTAGCGTGCCCTGCCCTGACCGCCCAGCTCGTCGACCGCGGCCGCGCCCGCCTCGTCATCGATGTCCCCCACCACGACGCGCGCGCCGTTGTCGACGAAGGTCCGGGCGATCTCCAGCCCGATCCCGCGCGCGGCGCCGGTGACGACCGCCGTCCTACCCTCGAGCAGTGCCATGGGTGTCCTCTCCTCGTGTCCGACCAGCCAGTTCGGCCAGGATCGCGTCCGTGTGTTGCCCGAGCGCGGGCACCGGCCCCATCGGCAGCTCTACGTCTGCATAGTCGACGGGCGGCAGCAGTCCGCGTACGGGTCCTGCGGGGGTGTCGACCTGTCTCCACCGGTCCCGCGCGTCGAGCTGCGGGTGGTCGACCAGCCCCCCGACATCGTTGAGCCTGGCCGCCGGGACGCCGGCAGCGTCGAGCCGGTCGGCCAGCTCCTCGGTCCCGTACTCCGCGGTCAGGGCGCTGATCAGCGCATCCACCTCCCCGCGTCGGGAGACCCGGGCGATGTTGGTGGCATACCGCTCGTCGTCGACGAGGTCCGGTCGTCCGAGAACCTCGCGCACCAACGCCGCCCAACCACGGTCGTTCTGTACGCCGATGAGCACCTGGCCGTCCGTGGTCGGAAAGGCGTCGTACGGACAGATCGAGGCGTGCGAGAGACCCATACGACCGAGCTGCCGGCCCTCGTACATCCGGACGTACATCGGGTGGCCCATCCACTCGGCCGTCGCCTCGAACATGGACACCTCGATAGTGGCTCCCCGCCCGGTCCGTTCCCGCCGGAACAACGCCGACTGGACGGCCGACAGTGCGTACATCCCGGTCGCGATATCGGAGACCGGGACGCCCGACTTGGAGGCGCTCTCGGGGGTGCCGGTGATCGAGCACAGACCCGACTCGGCCTGGATGAGCATGTCGTAGGCCTTGCGACCGGAGTACGGCCCCCCGTCGCCGTAGCCGGACAGGGTGACGACGACGAGCTCGTCCTTACGCTCCCGGAGGACGGCGGCTCCGAGGCCCAGCCGCTCCATCGCCCCGGGGGCCAGGTTGCTCAGGACCACGTCCGCGCGATCGGCCAGGTCGAGCGCGACCCGGCGACCGTGGTCGGAGGCCAGGTCGAGCGCGATGGATTCCTTTCCCCTGTTGAGCCAGACGAAGTGGGAGGCCTGGCCGTGGACGGCGTCGTCGTAGGACCGCGCGAAGTCGCCCTCACCAGGACGCTCGACCTTGATGACACGAGCGCCGAGGTCGGCGAGATGCCGGGTGGCCAGCGGGCCGGCGACGGCCTGTTCGACCGCCAGGACCGTGATCCCCTCGAGAGGGAGCGGTCCGTCGCCGCTCATCGCCCGTCGGCCTCGCGGGTCGCACCACGCATGAGCCCGCCACCGATGATGAGCTTCTGGATCTCACTCGTCCCCTCGTAGAGGCGCAGCAGGCGGATGTCCCGGTAGATCCGCTCGACCGCGACACCGCGCATGTACCCGGTGCCACCGTGGATCTGCACGGCCAGGTCCGCGACCTTCCCGGCCATCTCGGTGCAGTACAGCTTGGCGACGGACGGGGCGATCCGTCGGTCCTCTCCCGAGACGTACTTGGCCGCCACCTCCCGCACGAGGGCCCGACCGGACATCACCCCCACCTGCTGGTCGGCGATCATCGCCTGCACCAACTGGAAGTCCCCGACGAGGGTGCCCCCCTGCGTGGTGGTGGACGCGTAGGACAGCGACTCGTCGAGCGCCCGCTGCGCCGACCCCACGGCGACGGCGGCGATGTGCACGCGGCCGCGGGCCAGGGACGTCATCGCCGCGCGGTACCCGGCGTCCTCGTCTCCACCCACGAGCGCAGAGGCCGGGACCCGCACGCCGCTGAAGACCACCTCGGACGTCGAGGACCCCTCCTGCCCCATCTTCCGGTCCTTCGGCCCCACCGTGACCCCGGGCGCGTCGGCGGGGACGAGGAACACGGCGATGCCGGGCCCCCGCTCGTCGGCGGGCCGGGTCCGGGCGAACAGCACGAACAGGTCCGCCACCGGGGCGTTGGTGATGAACCGCTTGGTTCCGTCGATCACCCAGTCCCCGCCGTCCCGGACGGCCCTGGTCGTCAGTCCCGCCGGGTTGGACCCCGCGCCGTCCTCGGTCAGGGCGAAGGACGAGATGACCTCGCCGGAGGCGATCCGCTCCAGCCACTCGGCCTTCTGCTCGTCGGTACCGAAGCCCACGAGGACCTGCCCGGCGATTCCGTTGTTGGTGCCGAACAGGGACCGCATCGCCAGGCTGGTGTACCCGAACTCCATCGCCAGCTCGACGTCCTGGGACAGGTTCACCCCGAGGCCGCCCCATTCCTGAGGGATCGCGTATCCGAACATCCCCATCTCGGCCAGTCCGGTCCGGATGTCGTCCGGGACCGCGTCGGCGTCGGCGATCTCCCGCTCACGCGGGACCACCACCGTCCGGATGTAGTCGCGGGTCGCGGCGAGGATCGCGGCGAAGTCCTCCGCGTCGACCCCGGACCCCACCGCGGCGGGCGACCCCGCTCCCGGATCAGACCCCGCCGCGTCCGCCTGCACGCTCATGTTGCGCCCTTCGTCGTGAACCTCGCGGGACCGGGATCCGGTGCAGCGATGCCTAAACCATTATCATCAATTGGAAGGCGGGGCAACAGCCACCACCGGAGCGACGGGAGCCACCGATGACCGACCTCGGCGAGCCGCGACCCCTCAGCGGGATGCGCGTGATCGAACTGTCCAGCTTCGTCGCCTCTCCCCTGTGCGGGCTCACGCTCTCCCAGCTCGGCGCCGAGGTCATCCGGGTCGACCCGGTGGGTGGAGCGGCCGACGTGCACCGCTGGCCGGTCGCCCCGGACGGGACCTCGATCTACTGGACCGGGCTCAACCGGGGGAAGTCCTCAGTGACCCTCGACCTGCGGTCTGACCGGGGTAGGCAGGCGCTGCGAGACCTCGTCACCGCTCCCGGGGAGGGCGGCGGCATCCTCGTGACCAACTCCGGCGGCCGCGACTGGATGAGCCATGATCGCCTGGCGTCGGCCCGGCCCGACGTCATCACCCTCGAGCTGCTCGGGCGCCGCGACGGCGGCCCAGCAGTGGACTACACCGTCAACGCCGGCCTCGGGTTCCCCGCGATCACCGGGCCGACCGGCGGGCAGGGTGGTGAGCAGAACGGCGGCCAGGTGGTCAACCACGTCCTGCCCGCCTGGGACGTCGCGGCGGGCCTGCATGCCGCCCTGGCCGTGGTGGCCGCCGTCCGTGACCGCGAGCGGACCGGCCGGGGGCGTCGGATCGTCCTGCCCCTCGACGACGTCGCCCTGGCCACCGCCGGCACGCTGGGCTACCTCACCGAACCGCAGATCGACGGTTCCTCGCGTCCTGCGGTGGGCAACTACGTCTACGGCACCTTCGGCAGGGATTTTCCCACCGCCGACGGGGGCCGGGTGATGGTCGTCGCCCTGACCACCAGACACTTCCACGACCTGGCGCGGGTGACCGGCACCCGGGATGCCGTCGACGCCCTGGAGTCGGCGACCGGCGCCGATTTCGGCACCGAGGCCGACAGGTACTCCTACCGCGAGGTCCTGTCCGCCCTCTTCGCCCGGTGGTTCGCCGCACACACCACCGACGAGGTCACCCGGGCACTGGCGGCCTCGTCGGTGCTGCACGAGCGGTACCGCACCTTCGACCAGGTGGTCGCGGAGGGGGATCTCGAGGCCAACCCGCTCTTCGCTCCCCTCGAGCAACCCGGGCTGGGGTCCTACCTCGCGGCCGCGCACCCCGCGACCTTCGACGGCCGGCACATGACCGCAGGCCCCGCACCGACTCTGGGGGCGGACACCGATCGCCTCACCGCAGAAGGGCACTGAGGCACCCGTCCACTGCGTACAGTCGCCACCATGAAGGCTACGGTGTGTGTCGACACGGAATCCCCCCTGGTGATCGAGGACATCCCGATCCCCCAACCGGCGGAGGGCGAGGTCCTGATCCGCAACACCGCCTGCGGGGTGTGCCACACCGATCTGCACGTGATGAAGGGCGAGGTCCAATTTCCCCTGCCCGGGGTCCTGGGGCACGAGGTCTCCGGGGTCGTCGCCGAGGTCGGCCGCGGCGTGACGGCGGTCCGCCCGGGCGACCGCGTGGTGGGCTCGTTCATCATGCCGTGCGGGTGGTGCGAGAACTGTGCCCGCGGGATGGAGGACCTGTGCTCGACGTTCTTCGAGTACAACCGCCTGCGCGGGACCCTGTACGACGGCGAGACCAGACTCCACCGCGCGAACGGTGAGCCGCTGTCCATGTATTCCATGGGCGGCCTCGCCGAGTACAGCGTCACGCCCGCCACCGCGGTGTTCGCCCTCCCGGAGGAACTGGACCTCGCGGACTCGGCGATCCTGGGGTGCTCGCTGTTCACCGCCTACGGTGCCGTGCGGAACGTCGGGGACGTCCGGACCGGTGAGTCGGTCGCGGTCGTGGCGGTGGGCGGGGTCGGGCAGAACATCGTCCAGCTGGCGGCGGTGAGCGGCGCCGAATCCGTCATCGCCATCGACGTGGACGACGAGAAACTCGCCCTCGCACGCCGCATGGGCGCCACCCATACGATCAACTCGCGGCAGGTCGATGCGACCGAGGCGGTCATGGAGATCACCGGCGGCAGGGGCGTCGACACCGCCTTCGAGGCCCTCGGATCAGCGGCCACCACCCGCCAGGCCACCGAGATCGCGCGCGAGGGCGGCAGGGTCGTGGTGGTGGGCATCCCGCCGGCCGGAACGGTGCTCGATGTCGACCTCGCGCGGGTCGTGAGACGCAAGATCCAGATCAAGGGTTCCTACGGCGCCCGCGCACGGCAGGACCTGCCCGCGCTCATCCGGCTGCTCGCCGCAGGGAGACTCGATCTGAGCAGTGTGATCTCGCGGCGCGTGGGGCTTGAGGAGGCGCCCGGGACCTACCAGGCGCTCGACCGCGGGGAGGTTCTCGGCCGCGCCGTCGTGCTCACCGGGGCCTGAGCCGGGGCCGAGGACTGACCCGCCGGGGCCGGGGCCTGACCCGCCTGGGCCTGGGCCGGGGACTGACCCGCCGGGGACGGACCCTCACTCAACACAGGCCCCGCCGCGAAGCCCCCTCGCCAGGCATCCGCACGCGCGAGAGTACGCCCACAGCGCAGCCGCCCCCGACGATGGCGTCTGGCGTGCGCAGATGCGCAGGCTGGAGTTCATCGCGGGGGGCGGCTGCGAGTCCCCGGGCAGCCGCTCGCGCGGATGCACGCCGACGGCGGCTGCGAGTCCCCGGTCAGCCGCTCGCGCGGATGCTCGCCGACCGCGGATGCTCGCCGACTCGTGATGTGAGGGCCTACTGGGGACGCTTGGGCCGGCTGGTGATGCGAGGACCGTCAGAGTAGCTCGATGATCGTGGCGTTGGCCTGTCCACCGCCCTCGCACATCGTCTGCAGGCCGTACTTGATGCCCTCGTTCTTCATGTGATGGACGAGGTCGGCGAAGATCCGGGCCCCGGAGCCGCCGAGCGGGTGGCCGAGGGCGATCGCGCCACCGTTGGGGTTGAGCCTGGCCGGGTCGGCGCCGGTCTCGGCGAGCCACGCCATCGGGACCGAGGCGAAGGCCTCGTTGACCTCGAACACACCGATGTCGTCGACGGTCAGGCCGGAACGCTCGAGAGCCTTGGCGGTGGCCGGGATCGGTGCCGTGAGCATGATGACCGGATCGTCCCCCGCCAGAGTGGCTGTGTGGACCCGGGCGATCGGGGTGCAGCCGTACCTGGCGGCGGCCTCCTCGCTCATGACGAGGATCGCCGCGGAGCCGTCTGAGATCTGCGAGGCGTTGCCGGCGTGGATCACACCGTCGGACTTGAACGGGGTCTTGAGCCCCGCCAGCCCCTCGATCGTGCTCCCCCGGCGGATTCCCTGGTCGGCGTCGAAGACCCCGTCCGGGGTGGTCACCGGGACGATGTGTCCGGCGAAGAACCCGGCGTCCTGGGCGGCCGCGGCCTTCTCGTGCGAGGCCACGGCGAACTCGTCGAGCTGCGTGCGGGACAGGCCCCATCGCTCGGCGATCATCTCGGCGCCGACACCCTGGTTGGGCATGGTGCCGTCGTAGCGATCGAGGAAGTCCTGCCCGTACGGGATCCCCTCGCCGGTGATGGAGCTGCCCATCGGCTGACGGGTCATGGATTCGACACCGCCGGCCACCACCACGTCGTGGTAGCCGGACTCGACGACCGCGACGGCGAAGCTCAGCGCCTGTTGAGACGACCCGCACTGGCGGTCGACGGTCACACCCGTGACGGTCTCGGGCCAGCCGGCCGAGAGAACCGCGGTGCGTGCGATGTCCCCGGTCTGCTCACCGGCCTGGGTCACGCACCCCCAGATCACGTCCTCCACGACCCCGGGGTCGATTCCGGCGCGCTCGACCAGAGCGTTCAGGACCGTGCCCGACAGATCGGCCGGATGCACGCCGGCCAGACCACCGTTGCGTTTGCCGACCGCGCTGCGCACGGCCTCGACGATTACTGCTCCCATATCCCGCATTCCTCCAACTCGGTCCACCTGGAACTGGTGGAAAGTCCTAGTGTTACCCGATGAACGGCGGCGTGCGCCGGAGTTCGCCGCGCGCGATGGTGCGGCGGTGCACCGCATCCGGCCCGTCGACGATCCTCAGGGCCCGCGCCCAGGCGTAGAAGTACGCCAGTGGCGTGTCGTCGGACACCCCCGCCCCGCCGAAGATCTCGATCGCCCGGTCGATCACGGTGCAGGCGACCTGTGGCGCGATCACCTTGATGGCGGAGATCTCGAACCGGGCCTCCTTGGCCCCGACGGTGTCGATCATCCAGGCACAGTGCTGGACCTGGAGGCGGGCCTGGTCGATCTCGATGCGGGAGTTGGCGATGTGCTCCTGCACCACGCCCTGTTCCGACAGGTACCCGCCGAAGGCGTGGCGGGACTTGGCGCGGTCGACCATGAGGGCCAACGCCCGTTCTGCCATCCCGATGGCACGCATGGCGTGGTGGATCCGGCCCGGGCCGAGGCGCGCCTGGGCGATCGCGAACCCGGCCCCCTCCTCGCCGAGCAGGTTCGACGTCGGCACGCGGACGTCCGAGAAGACCAGCTCGCAGTGGCCGTGCTGGTCCTGGTAGCCGAACAGCGGCAGGTTTCGCTCGATGGTCAGCCCCGGGGTACCCCGCGGCACCAGCACCATGGACTGCTGACGGTGCGTCTCGGCGGAGGAGTCCGTCTTGCCCATGACGATGAAGATCTCGCAGCGCTCGTCCGCCACTCCCGTGATCCACCACTTGCGGCCGTTGATCACGTACTCGTCACCCTCGCGGCGGATGACGGTCTGGACGTTCGTCGCGTCCGAGGAGGCCACGTCGGGCTCGGTCATGGCGTAGGCCGAGCGGATCGTGCCCTCCTTGAGCGGCTCGAGGTAGGCCGCCTTCTGCTCGTCGGTCCCGAACAGGTGGAAGGTCTCCATGTTCCCCGTGTCGGGGGCCTGCGAGTTGATGGCCTCCGGGGCGATCACCGGCGACCAGCCCGAGATCTCCGAGACCGCGGCGAACTCGAGATTGGAGATACCGGACCACTCGGGCAGGAAGAGGTTCCACAGCCCCCGCCGGCGCGCCTCCGCCTTGAGGTCCTCCATGACGGGCGGGTGCTCGTGGTCACCGTGGGTGCGGAGGTACTCGGCCCATACCGGTTCGGCGGGGAAGACATGCTCGCGCATGAACTCCCACATGTTCTCCTGCAGCTCGACGCTGCGCTGACTGGGGGCGAATTCCATGGTGCTCTCTCCTGGATCTGGGGTGTGTTGTGGGGCATGCCGCCTGGTGAAAGGGCACGCCTCCTAGTGAAGGGTCATGCCGCCGTCGACGGTGAGAGTCGACCCGGTGACGAACGACGACGCGTCGGAGGCGAGGAACACTAGGGCGGAGTCGAGCTCCGGTTGCAGGCCCAACCGTCCGAAGATCGTGCGCCCCGTGATGTCGGCGAGCATCGACTCCGGGATCTCGTCGGTCATCTCCGAGGCGAAGTACCCGGGGGCGAGCGCGTTGACGCGGATCCCCCGCCGGCTCCCCCACTGCGCCGCGAGGTCCCGGGTCAGCCCCAGGACGGCGGCCTTCGAGGCGGAGTAGGCGGCCTGCGGGGCGAATCCCGCGGTCAGTCCGAGGACGCTGGCCACGTTGACGATGCTCGACCCCGGCTCCATGACGGCCGCGCACTCCTTGGCCGCCCAGTAGGCGCCGTGGAGGTTCACGTCCACCACACCCCGGAACTGCTCGGGTGTCTCCTTGAGCGCGGGCACCGCGGTACCGACTCCGGCGTTGTTGACCAGGATGTCGATCCGCCCGTGGGATTCCACGGCAGACCGGACCATCGCGGCGCACGACTCGGGGTCCGCGACGTCACACGCCACCGTCGACGCCGCACCACCGGCCGCGCGGAGCTCCTCTGCGAGAGCCTCCAGTCGCTCGCGCCGGCGGGCGGCCAGGACGACGGTGGCGTGTGA
>NZ_JADDKI010000224.1:0-6973 GCF_015356725.1 Dietzia sp. SYD-A1 | reverse complement strand
GGGCCGGGGAGGCGCCGGTGGGCCGGTGGGTCGTCCCTCCCAGCCGTCCGGGCAGTGGTCGGGGGTCGCCGGGGGTTCCACGATCGGCTCGGGCTTGTGGATATCCGGCAGGTCCGCGGGCAACGGGTAGGCGTTGACGGCGTAGCCGTGCGCCCACGCGTTGACGTTGGCGACGTAGGCGAGCGAGTTGTTGTAGGCGAGGATGGCCCGGGTGCGGGCCGCGGGGTCGCCCATCGAGCCGCCCTGCCCGCACAGCAGGGTCGCGGCCGCGAGAGCGCCGTCGTAGATGTTGTTGGGGTCGGCCACGCCGTCACCGTTGCCGTCCCTGCCCAGCACGGCCCAGGTGGACGGGATGAACTGCACGGGCCCGACCGCCCGGTCGTACTCGGTGTCGCCGTCGAACCTCCCGCCGTCGGTGTCGGTGATGACGGCGGTACCGGGCAGGGACCCGTCCAGGCGGGGACCGAGTATCCGACCGATGGTGTTGCCCTGCGCGTCGAAGCGGCCTCGTCCCTGGTTGGACTCGACCTGACCGATACCCGCGAGGATGGTCCAGTCCATCTCGCACGCGGGCTTCTCGATGTTCAGGCGGTCGGCGGCGCGGTGGTAGGCGTCGAGGGCGATCCCGGGGATGCCCAGGGGGCCGTCGGGGATCGTCGCCGGCTCGATGTGCGCGGCCCCGGGGTCGTCCGCCTCGCTCGGCGGCGGGGTCTCGGAGGTCGGGGAGGCGGTACCTGGTGCGGTCGTCGGGTCCTGGGCCGCGGTCTCGGCCGCCTGGACGATGCCGGACGCGCCGGTGGGTCGACTGTGGTCCATCGTCAGGCTCACGGCCGTGAGTACGCCGATCACTCCTGCGGCGACCGCGGCGCTGGCCAGTACCCGTCGATCAGTATCGCGCGCGATCTTGCGCAAAGCTCCCCCTACAACGTCCGGACGGTGTCGCGAGCGGGGTGCGTCGTGACATCGCTGCCGTGCGGGTCGACGCTACCTCCGGCCCCTGGTGTCTGAATCGTTTTTGCCCCGTTCGGTGTTACTGCCATCACAATCGCGGGTCGCGAGCAGGGCTTCGATCCGCTCGACCGAGCTCTTCAGGTCGTCGAGCTCGCGGCGCAGGTAGTCGCGGGTCACCGTCTCGCCCACGGAGAGCCGGACGGAGGCCAGCTCCCGTGCCAGGAACTCGGTGTCCGCCTTGGTCTGGGTCGCACGCAACCTGTCCACCGCGATGGACTCCTTGTCCCGGTCCTCCTGCCGGTTCTGTGCCAACAGGATCAACGGCGCCGCGTAGGCCGCCTGGGTCGAGAAGGCGAGATTGAGAAGGATGAACGGGTAGGGGTCGAAACGCAGCGCCACCACCGTGACGTTGATGAGGATCCAGACGATGACGACGATCGTCTGGATCAGCAGATACTGGCCGGTTCCGAAGAAGCGCGCGATGGCCTCGCTGTATCGGCCCACGGCGTCGGGATCGACTGTGATGCGGGGCCGCCGTGAGGTGACGGGAGTCGAGAGCGCCGAGCGTGTGCCGGGTTCGGTCACCGACGTACCTCTCTGGTGTCATGCAGGTCCAGGTCACGCCAGTCCTCGGGGAGGAGGTGGTCGAGGAGATCGTCGACCGCCACCGCCCCCAGCAGGTGCCCCTCGTCGTCGACGACCGGTCCGCACACGAGGTTGTACGTCGCGAAGAACCTGGTCACCGAGTCGACGGAGTCCGTGGGGCGCAGGGTGGACAGGCTGGTGTCCACGGTCTCGGCGACCATCGTCGACGGCAATTCCCTGAGCAGTGCCTGGATGTGGACGCAGCCGAGGTATTTCCCCGTCGGGGTGGCCGTGGGGGACCGGACCACGAAGACGAGACTCGCCAGCGCCGGGCTCAGGTCGGGATTACGGCAGTGGGCCAGTGCCTCCGCGACGGTCGTCTGCGGCGACAGGATGATGGGCTCCGGGGTCATGAGCCCCCCGGCGGTGTCGGCGTCGAACGTCAGCAGCCGCCGGACCGGCGCGGACCCGTCCGGGTGCATGAGCTCGAGAAACGACTCCGCGTCCTTCTCCGGCAGTTCCCCCAACAGGTCCGCGGCGTCGTCGGGGTCCATCGCCTCGAGGACGTCCGCCGCCCGTTCGAGTTCGAGCCGGGTCACGATCTCGGTCTGCTCGTCGTGGGGGAGCTCCTGGAGGATGTCCGCGAGCCGCTCGTCGTCGAGGGTGCGGGCCACCTCGAGCCGACGGACCTCGGGCAGTTCCCGCAGCGCGTGCGCGACGTCCGCCGGGCGCAGATCGGCGTAGCGTTCCACCAGGCTCTCGGCCCCGTGTTCGGGAGTGCCGATGGCGTCGTCGTCCAGCCCGTCGATCCGAGCCCACGGCTGGATCGACACCGGCCCCCGGCGACCGAGTGGTCCGCGCCCGCGCCGAACCCGGACGGCCAGACGGGAGACGAGCCAGTCGCGGGTGCGCTGCTGCTCGATCTCCACGTCGACGACCTGGTAGCGCGCCGTCGCCGCCGACCGGGTCGTGCCGGTCGCGCCGGGGGGCGCGGCGCCGGTCGTGCCGCGCTCCGGATCGACCCCGACGATCGAGTCCACCAGCGCCCCGAGCACGAGGTTCTCCCCGGGCCTGGACTGGAACCGGTGGAGATTGATGGTTCCGGAGACGAGCGCGACCGAACGGGGCTCGACCGCCGCGACCCTCAACATCGGGACGAAGATCCGCCGACGGGTCGGCAGCTCCACCACCAGTCCGAGCACCCGGGGCTGCTTGTGCCGGGCACGCATCGTCACCACGACGTCACGGATCCGCCCGATGTCGTCCCCGTCAGGGCCGATCACCGGCAGTCCGGCTAGCCTGGCGACGAACGCCTTGTTGAGGTTCGCCATGCGGACCAGGTTAGTCCCCGGGTGGTGGATCGCACCCCGCCCGCACCGCACCGGAAGGGAGTGCCCGCAGATGACCCCCGCCCAGTACTCGGATCCCGCACCAGCGGATTCCGCTGCGGCGACGATCGCCGATCTCCGCGCCCGCCCACGGCGCACGGTCCTCGCCGTCCCCGGCAGCAGCGTCAAGATGATCGACAAGGCGCGCGGCCTGCCGGTGGACGAGGTGTTCCTCGACCTCGAGGACGCCGTGGCGGGACCGGCAAAGGAGCAGGCCAGGGAGAACGTCGTCGAGGCGCTCACCACGGAGGGCTTCGCCGCGCCGACGGTCGTCGTGCGGGTCAACGCGTGGGACACCGAGTACACGGTCCGCGACGTGACGGAGGTGGTCGGCCGGGCCGGCGCCCACGTCGACGCACTGCTGCTGCCCAAGGCGCGGTCCGCCGCGGAGGTCCGGGCCCTCGACCTGGTCCTGACCCAGGTCGAGAAGTCAGCGGGACTGCCGGTCGGGCACATCGGGATCGAGCCCCAGATCGAGGACGCGCTCGGGCTCACCCACATCGATGAGATCGCCGCCGCCAGCCCCCGGGTCCTGACACTGGTGTTCGGACCCGCGGACTTCATGGCCTCGATCGGCATGCGCACGCTCACCGTGGGGGAGCAGCCCGAAGGCTACGCGCCGGGAGACGCGTACCACCACGTGCTGTTGAGCATCCTCGTCTCGGCCCGCGCGCACGGACTGCAGGCGATCGACGGGCCGTTTCTCAAGGTGAGGGACGTGGAGGGTTTCCGACGGGCGGCGGCGCGCACCGCGGCGCTGGGATTCGACGGCAAGTGGGTCCTGCATCCCGCCCAGGTCGACGCGGGCAACGAGGTGTTCAGCCCACGCCAGGACGAGTTCGACAAGGCGGAGGGGATCCTCGCCGCCTACGCCCACTCGACATCGGCCGAGGGAGGGGCTCGCGGCGCGGTGATGTTCGGGGACGAGATGCTCGACGAGGCCAGCCGCAAGATGGCCCTGGTGGTCTCCGCACGGGGTCGGGCGGCAGGGATGACGACGTCGGGTACACACGAGACCGGTCCCCACGGGTCGGCGACGGAAGGATCGAACTGATGACCACTCCCATCTCCCCGACCTCCGGCAGGACCGGTCGCGGTCAGACGCCCGGGCTCCCCACCCCTCCCACCGGATGGGTCGTGGGTTCCTACCCGACCTACGCCCAGGCGCAGGCCGCCGTGGATCACCTCGCCGACGAGGACTTCCCGGTCCACGAGGTGACCATCGTGGGCGTGGACCTCATGCAGGTGGAACGTGTGACCGGCCGCCTGACCTGGCCCAAGGTCCTGCTCGGCGGACTGGCGACCGGGGCGTGGCTGGGGCTCTTCGTGGGTCTGCTCGTCGGGATATTCACCCAACCGATGTGGGGGGTCGTCCTCACCGGACTCGTGGGCGGTTCGGTCTTCGGTGTGGTCTCGGCGTCGCTGTCGTACGCCGCGACGCGGGGGAAGCGCGATTTCGCGTCGACCTCGCAGCTGGTCGCCGGTCGCTACGACATCCTGTGCGAGCCCGCGAACGCCGAGAAGGTCCGCGACGAGCTCGCGCGCCTCGGCCTCTCGTGAGTCTCCCGGGAGCCGGATCCGACCCGCCGGCCGTCCTGGCAGCGGTCCGGGAGCACCTGGTCACTCATCTGGGCCCGGAACCGCAGGAGGCGTCGGTCACCTTCCTGGGGGCCGCTCCGATCCGGGTCCTGCGCTTCGTGGACCTCGAGTCGGGGCTGGTCCGCTACGTCTCGCTCGGATGTTCGGCCGATCCCATGGGTGACCCGTCCGCCCTCGTCCCCGACCCGGCGGCGCCACGGGCCGAGCTCTGCCTGGTGCTCCGGGGCGGGGTCGACGGGGTCGTGCGCGCGCTGGCCGTCCTCGCGGCCGCGCCGGCGGTCGAGGGTCTGGTGCTCTCGGAGGGCGCGCTCGTCGACCTGGGTGAGCCGCTGTGGCCGGGCGCGGCGTTCACCGCCGTCGTCCTGCGCGCGCCCGAGGTCCCGGACGTCGAGCTGCGCGGGGAGGCCGCGCCCGTGAGGATCTTCCGGGCGGTCCCGGTGACCCACACCGAGGCGGCCTGGGTGCGGCTCAAGGGAGCCGGGGAACTCGAGGACGCGTGGACCGAGGCCGGGATCGACGTGACCGACCCCGCGCGCCGAGCGGTGAACCCGGGCCTGGCGCGCTGACTACAGCCAGCGGTTTCTCCGGAAGAGCAGGAACAACGCCGTGCACGCGGCGGCCATGACGCCGAGCACGACGTAGTAGCCGTACTCGGTCCGGAGTTCGGGCATGTTGGTGAAGTTCATGCCGTAGATCCCCGCGATCATCGTGGGCACCACGGCGATCGCCACCCACGCGGAGATCCGCCGCATGTCGGTGTTCTGCTGGACACCGATCATCGCCATGGCGGCGTGGACCAGAGAGGTGATCTGCTCGTCGAGGGTCGTGACCTCGGCGGCGACCCGGGTGTGGTGGTCCTGGACGTCGCGGAAGTAGTGCCGCACCTCGGAGGGGATCAGGTCGACGTGCTCGACCGACAGGTGCCGCAGAGGGAGGGCCAGCGGGGCGATGTCGTGCTTGAGTTCGAGCAGTTCGCGCTTGAGGACGTAGATCTGCTCGATGCCGACCGGGGTGCGCGGGGCGAACACCGCGATCTCGAGATCGTCGATCTCCCGGCTCATCCTCTCGGCGACCTCGAGGTAACCGTCCACCACACGGTCGGCCACGGCGTGCATCACGACCGCGGGCCCTCGGGACAACCTCTCGGGTGCGCCCTCGAGTTCCGCGCGGAGGCCGGACAGGGCCGGGATGTCGCCGTGACGGACGGTGATGACGAAATCACGGCCGAGGATCACCATGATCTCACCGGTGGAGACGATGTCCGTGGTGTCGAAGATGCCGGTGACTTCGCCGCCATCGGTGGCGTCCGTCACCGACCGGTGCTCGAGATACTCGACAGTCGACATGGTCAGGACCACGGTGTCGTCGTAGGCCTCCAGCTTCGGTCGCTGCCGCCCGCTGGTCGCGTCCTCGGCGATCAGCTCGTGCAGACCGAACGCCGACGCGACTGTGTCCATCTGATGCCGGTCCGGGTCGTGGAGGCCGATCCACACGAAACCCCGCCCGGTCTCCCGGACCCGTTCGATCGCGGTCCGATGGGTGACATGCCCCTGTTCGCGGACACCGTCGACGTAGACACCGCAGCCGACCACCGCGCGTTCGGCGGGAACGGCCGGACCCGAGGGGGTGGGCACGGGAAGGGTCGTCGTGTTCCGCAGTCTCCGGACACTGGGCACCTGGGCTCCCCTCGATCGTTGCCCTGACCCTATCGGGCGTCGGACCTCCAGACGAGACCGTTAGGGTGCTGCTGGGACACTGGTGGACAGTGTCGCACCGTCTGGTGCGGACGTGACGAGGAAGGACGTGGTCGTGTGCGGCGGACGGGGGACGGGGCCGGGGTACGGGCACTGGCGATCGCCGGGGCCGCCGTGGTGGGGTTGAGCGGATGCCAGGCGCAGTCCTCGATAATCCCCGCCCACCAGCCCGATCCGGTGGTGGTGATCGAGACCGCCTCGTTCGGTGAGGCCGAGATCGTCGGCCACATCTACGGCAACGCGCTGTTACGCTCCGGCTCCCGGGCCACCATCCGGTCGCAGTCCGGGAGCCAGGCCGAGGTTCTCGAGTCGGTGACGACCGGGGACGCCACCTTCACCATCGGGTACACCGGGGAACTGCTGCGCTCCTTCGATCCCCAGTCGACGGCGGTCGACGCGGACGAGGTGTACAGAGCGATGATGGCGGCCCTGCCCGAGGGTGTGACCGCGGCCGACCCGGCTCCCGCCGAGGACGCCCCCGTGTACGTGGTGACCCGGCACACCTCGCAGACCCGCGGTCTACGGACCATGTCCGACCTCGAGAGCCGGTGCGGCGAGTTCACGCTGGGCGCACGCCAGGAGGCGCTCGCGGACAGAGAGCTGGCCACCGCCGTGGGCGGGACGTACGACTGCGGGTTCGGGCGGCGGGTGGCGCTCGGGCCGAACCCTCGCGCCGTCCTCGAGGCGCTGCGGGCG
>NZ_JADDKI010000223.1:0-2719 GCF_015356725.1 Dietzia sp. SYD-A1 | reverse complement strand
TCGCCGGAGGGTCCGCGGGAGCAGGCGTCGTCGGAGGCGGCGTCGACGTGGTGCTCCCCGACGGCTCGGTGGCCACCGCCCCCAACGAACAGGCCGCCGGAGCCGTCCGCAACGCGCTCAGCCAGCAGGGCGTGCCGTACGTGTGGGGCGGCACGACCCCGGGCCAGGGCCTGGACTGCAGCGGCCTGACCCAGTGGGCGTACCGGGATGCCGGGGTGGAGATCCCGCGTCTGGCGCAGGAGCAGGGCGTGGGTGCGCAGGTGGCCGCCTCCGACCTCATGCCGGGCGATCTGGCCGTGTGGGACGGCCACGTCGCGATGTACATCGGCAACGGCCAACTCGTCGAGGCCGGGGACCCCGTGTCGGTGTCTGCGCTGCGCACCGACAACATCGGTATGTCCTTCCACGGGTTCTACCGTCCGACCGGCTGATGGCGCCCGACACCTGCCGCCACACCGACCCGATGACCGGCGTCGTCGCCGAGGTCGGTACCGACGGTGTGCCGGTGGGTCTGGCCCTGCCCGCCGGGCTGCTCGACCGCCCACCAGCGGACGTGGCGAGGGCGGTGCTGCGCGCCCTCACCGCCGCGGCGGGTGAGGCCCGCGATCTCCTGGACCGGTTGGCCGAAGAGGAATGGGACGGACAGGAGTGGGACCGGGCGCAGTGGCTGGGGGCGGGCGACGAGCCGGACGGGGGGTCCGGGTGAGTGCCGGAGGGCTGGACGTCGATGCCTTTCTCGACCGCCTCCGCGGCATCGCGGCCGAGTGGGAGTCCGCGCACGACCAACTCGAGTCCCTCCGGGTGGTGGCCTCGAGTCGGGACCGGATCGCGACCGCCACCGCCGATTCCGGTGGCACGGTGATCGAGTTGGTACTTGCGACCGGACTCCGCGGGCGCGGGTGCGATGCCGTGGCGTCCGCCATCCTCGAGGCCACGTCCAGCGCGGTCGTCCGGGCCAACACCCGGCGGGCCGAACTGGTCTCGGGGTCGGTCGAGCTCGCGGTCACCGCCCGCAGGCAGACCGACCGGACCCCGGCCGGAGGCCCGTCCCCTGAGCCGGCAGGCGACCATTAGGAAGTCCCGTGGGCGGGCCGTGGCACCCGGTGACGGGCCGTGGATATGCTGACCGGCATGGCCAAGGACATCGTCCCGATCGAGCTCGGTCTCCCTGAGGGAGACGTCACGACACTCTGGGCACCCAGTTGGCGAGAGGACAACGACGACTGGGAGGCGTTCCTCGGGCTCGACGAGGACCTCTATGCGTTCGACTCGACCGCCGAACTCCTCGCCCTGGTCCGGAGCGGCGCACCACACGACCTCCAGGACCACCCCTCCTGGACCGGGTTCGCGGCGTCGGACGTCCTGGCGTTCCGCGCCGCCGAGGAGAACTGTTACGACCTCGTCGGAGTACTCGAACTCCTCGGTGAGAACCCCACGGAGTCGTCGGTCGACGAGATCGATCAGGCCTTCGCGATCGCCCGCTCGATCGGGGAGGTGTGCGAACTGGACACGGTCACCAAGTTCTTCAACGGCAACCCGATCCTGGCCGCGGTCACCCGCGGTATGGACGAGTTCTACGGGCGGGACGGGCTGAAACTGTGGAAATCGATCCGCAAGACCGTCGCGAAGGGCTGGGACGACGTTCTCGACGCGATCCAGGACGTCATGACCACGCCCGAGGTGCGGCCGGACGAGGTCGACCGCGCACGCGCGGACCTGGACGCCGCCGAGGCCGCGCTCCCCGAACCCGCGCCCGAACCCGAAGCCGCCCCGACCGGCTACCCGGAGGGCTCCCTCTGGGAGACGGTCGGGATCGACCCCGTGAAGATCGTCTTCGCCGACCAGGAGTACCTCAGCCTGCGGTGCTACCTGGGCGATCGGCCGGTGTTCCTCGGCGACGGTGACCAGGCGTACGTGTTCACCAGCCCCAGGGGACTGGCCCGGTACCTGGCGGACAACGACGACGAGACCCTCAGCCACGTGGCGACCTACGAGCGCGTCAAGATCGCCGCGACCGACGGCAGCCTGGACATCCACGTGACCGAGGACAACACCTATGTTCTCGCCGGTCTCGACCGCGATATCGAGGTCGGCCCCGGGATGGTCGACGCCGATCAGCTCGGACTGGCGGTCGAACTGATCACCGACCTCGCGACCTACGTGGGCGATTCCGGCCTCGAGGCCGCCGTGACCGGCCGTGGGACCGCGCTGCGCCGATTCCTCCACTACGTCCTCAACCCGGACGACGCCAGGCTGCTCGAGCCCAGTGCCCCGTTCGATGACGAGGCCGGCGAATGGCGCGCCCTGGTCGACGACGTCGAACGCCTGATGACCACCCCCGACATCGCCTGACCTCACCCGGGCTGGCCTGGCCCGGTCCGGTCCGGACTCACCGAGAAGAGCGTTCCGCACATGTCCACTCGGCCGATGCGGTCGACACACTCTTCTCGATGGGCTGGTCGGTTTTCCGGTGGAATCGGCGGGCCGGCGCCTCACCACCCGCGCAGCCGGTCCACCACCACCCCGGCCGGTCCACGAGCCTCGCCGGGTCCACAGATCCCCAGGGCCGACGAGAGCTCGGCGCACGCCGCGGGCAGTCGCGCCGGGTCCCCGGCGTGAACCGTGGCCACCACCTCCCCGAGCCGTACCGGTTCCCCCTCGACCCGGCGCAGCAGCACACCGGCCGCCGGGTCGAGGGGGAACCGGTACGGCTCGGGGA
>NZ_JADDKI010000222.1:0-5985 GCF_015356725.1 Dietzia sp. SYD-A1 | reverse complement strand
TGGACGAGGGCTCCCGCGGCGGCCCGCCTGGCGCCGTGAATGTGCCTTAAAAACCTACAGCTTTTCGAGACGCTCGTCCCGCTTCTCCGCCTAGCTGGCGCTGCGCCTCTTTCCTGGGCAAACGGACCCTTCAGGCCGTCTCGCCAAGTCGTCTTGACGAGAACTGTCGCACGCGGCGCCTCGGCAGGGGTTAGTGGGGCACAATCGGGCCATGAGGCATTTGGGGTACACCCGCGTCAGTACCGCCAGTCAGGATGCGCAGCTGCAACTGGATGCTTTAGTTGTGGCCGGGGTGCAAAAGCGGGATGTGTTCTCCGATGTCACCTCGGGTAGCCGGACCGCGATCGAGCGCCCAGGAATGAAGCGTCTGCTCGACTACATCGAGCCCGGTGACACCGTCGTGGTGTGGCGCATCGACCGGCTTGGCCGATCCTTGATCGACGTCCTCAACACCGTGAACCTCCTTCGCGACAAGGGCGTGAAGATCCAATCGCTCTCAGACGGCATCGATCCGGAGACAACCACGGGACGGTTGATGCTGGGCATGCTCGCTACGCTCGCCGAGTACGAACGCGAACTGATCACCGAGCGAGTCAACGCCGGCATCGCCGCAGCGAAGCAGAACGGCACCCGGTTCGGTCGCCCTCCGGTCGATCCGGCAGTGATCGCTGAAAAGCTCAAGATCGCCCAGGACGCTCGAAGAAAGGGCCGTACCGCCGCGGAAGCAGCCAGCTTAGTCGGATGGTCCCGCGCCACGCTATACCGCCACCAACACGCCGCCCGTGAACGCAACCCCCACGACCCGGCTCTAGCGTGACAGAAGAACGCCGGCGCATCACGCGGTCACTGGTTAGGGAGCTCCGCATCTCAGAAGACTGGGTTACCCTAGCCGCCGCCGTAGGCCTCTTCGGCATCTCCTCCTTCACTGCCCGAAGCGCCGATCTGAAGCCCATCCTCGAGTGCGTCAACGGCAACCCGGCGATGCACCTGATCAGCGCCCACCTCGGCTATCGACGAATGCAAAAACCGATCCCCATCGAGCCGCTACTCAACGAGATCTTCGCCAAGCCAGAGTCATCCGACCGCGCTGCAGCGATGATGGAGTATCTCGTCGAGATCGACGACGAGCTCGCGTTTGACCCGTATGACTAGATTCCTCCCCTGGCACCACATTGGCCGGTCGCCCATGCCGTGCCGGACCACCACACGCATCGATCGCACGCCAGACGAACCTCTAAGCGACGCGTCTGATCACCGTCGCTGGACCTGACATCATGACGGTTGGGGCACGAAAATTACAAGGAGCGGTACAGAACTAGGCAGAAAGTGGTACTTTTGTGCCATGTCTCCCAATGATCGTGTCCACGGCCTCGTGGAGCTTGCTGCGGAGCAGGATGGGCTGGTGACGAGCAGGCAGGCTCGGTCGCAAGTCGGCATCACTCCACAAGACCTCAAGCGACTCGCTGATTCCGGGGTGCTGGAAAGACTCCACCACGGGATCTACCGCCTCACTCGCCTGCCCGACGACGAGCATCTCAATGAGCGTCTTGCCTGGATGGCGCTCGACCAGGACACGGTGACCTGGGAGCGACTCGATCAAGCTGTGCCCACCGGGGTGCTGTCGCATCGCACAGCGGCGCGGCTTCTCCATCTAGGCGATCTGAACGCGGACGAGGTGGAGCTTTCCACCACCCGCAGAGTCAGGCTGTCTATCCCCGGCGTGGTGACCCACCGGGCCGCGCTGGAGCGCGACGACTGGCAGGTAGTCGACAGGCTTCCGGTGACGACAGCGTCCCGCACGATCCGCGACTTGGCAGCCGCGGCGCTGGATGCCGGGCACCTCGCCTCGATCGTCCGTGACGCCCTCACCCGCGACCTGAGCATGGTGGAAGAAGTCACCGAAGCGCTCTCCCCCTTCGCTTTCAGTTACGGCCATCGAGCACTCGATGGCCAAGGGTTCCTCGACGCACTGATCGCCGAGGCAGGCGTTCCCGCCACCACGCTGGCGATGGCGGATATTGCGCGCAGGCAGCCGGCTGGCTCAATCAGCCAGTGGGCCGGCCTATTTGAGGATCTGAATCCGACCATTTCCGAGCAGCTCACGCGCCACATGACACAGTTCGGCTCCGTCTCGGCACGCGCGATGCTGGACGAGATGGCTCGTGCACCTATGCCCCCCATGCCAGACTTCAAGCTCACCGCGGCCGACAACGCCAAACTCTCGGAAGCATTCAAGGCTATGGATGTCTCAGCTGGGGCCAGACGCGCACTCGAGCGCTTCTGGGAAGGTAGCGAGTGAGCCCGACCCCGCGTACGCCAGCAGCGGTCCGGGCATCGGTGACCGATCGATTGAAGGCCCAGGCTCGCCAACAAGGCCAGAACGACCAGATAGCGCGTCGTCGCTTCGTGATGTCGCGTTTTCTGGCCAGGATCTTCGACGCTGATCCCCACGGATGGGTTCTCAAGGGCGGTGTCGGCATGATGGTTCGTCTACCTCACGCCCGCTACAGCCACGACATCGACCTCCTGGTCGCCGACGACTCAGTTGATCCCATCGACGACCTCCGTCGTGTCGCCCGCGACCACCATTTAGATCACTTCCGCTTTGAGCTCAGCCGTCCACGACAACTCAGTGGCGACAAAGGCACGACAGTGACCGTGTCCGCCTACCTGGGCGGACGTCGATTCGATACATTCTCGATCGACCTGGTAACCAGCCGACGTCCGCTTGTCGGCGATATCGAACGCCGCCCACTGCCCCGGCTCATCGACACCGACGACTTCCCACCTGAGGGACCCGTCCAGCTCTATCCTCTCGCCGATCAGATCG
This sequence comes from Dietzia sp. SYD-A1, assembly GCF_015356725.1. Taxonomy (NCBI): domain Bacteria; kingdom Bacillati; phylum Actinomycetota; class Actinomycetes; order Mycobacteriales; family Dietziaceae; genus Dietzia; species Dietzia sp. SYD-A1. Next base: position 3,155 of record NZ_JADDKI010000222.1, on the reverse strand, counting down.
CCGACAAGCTGTGCGCTCTCTACGAGACGTTCGGACCGACTCGCCGTCCATCCGGACGCTTTCGCGACCTTGTAGATCTACTTCTCATCAGCGCATACCTACCAATTGATCTCGCACCCACAGTCGCCGCCGTCGAACGGGAGCGAGACCTTCGAGACATCTCCGACATGCCAGACACCCTCATCTCCCCGGGGCCTGACTGGACGACCCAGTGGGCTGCTACCGCGAGAAGTAGCCCCCTCACCCCAGAGCACTACGACCTCGACGCCGCGCTCGCCGACGCCGGGCGCTGCTACAACAGAATCCTCCAATCACTCCCCTCCGCTGGCACGCCGGCCGTGTGGGAGCATCACACTTCCCAATGGCGAGAAACCTTCAGCCAGCTGTGAACCGCCCGTCGTCCGCCCCGAGACTGCGGCCCCGTCCTTCCGACGATCTCGACTTGAATGAAACGCTGCTCCGACGCTTCATCTCTGCTGTCCGAACGTTAGAGCGCCAGGGTCGACAGCATGTTGGTCACGTAAGACACCAGAATTCCTGCGAATAGCAGGAATACGCCAGGCCACGGGCCATGCAACCGACGTGGCGTGGCCGGGAACTGGCTGTCCAGGAACGACAGGAGCGCACGCCTCTCGATAGCGGCAGCGGGGCCGTGATCGCTGACGAGTTTTTCGACAGTGTCAGGGCTGGTGAACTGCGTATACGCAGCCAGAAGAGATTGAAAACCGGGTGGGAGCATCGCACTGCGTGGCATCCCAGCTACTGGGGCGTGGAGCCTGCCGAGAGTCTTCTCGCGATCCGCGCTAATGGCGGAACGCTGTTCTTCGCGAACGCCCTCCGCCTCGACCAATGCGTCCTGAAACGTCGAAATGTTGTGTCGTGTGCGAATGGCCTCAACCACCAGGACAATACCGCCGCCCAGCTGGGCGATCAGGGCGAAAGTATGAAGCACAGCAATCGTTGCGACCACCTGCCAGACGATAGCGATCCGCTCCGACACTCCGCGTCGGCCGCGCGATGGACTGCTCCAGCGCGCCCTGGTCCAGTCCACGATTCCCCAACCTTGACCAAGCCGACAACCTTGGGCCGCCATCAGCGCCAGCGGGTGCGAATGCACTCCAGGCCCCACCAGGATCCGTGGCACAAATGTGCCGCGGGACCCTGCGACACAGCGCCGACGACGCTTCTCCGACCGTCCCGCACGGGTGTACCCCAACGACACGGGCGGTTGGTCAGAGGTATGACCCCGTTGTCGGAGGGCGGCCATATCGTTGGGGGCATGACTGAGAAGAAGCCCTACGAAGTGCCGACGGCCGGAATCGAGTACAACGAATTCGTCGGATCGCTGGGTCCATATGGGAACGGCAACCCAGTGAATACCGAACTGCACGTGCGGTACGGAATTCGAGGCGGCCGCTACTACGACTGGGCTATCAAGCTGATAGCTCGGGAGGGCGACGTCGACTCACTTCGCACCACAGGCGAGCGTCCGGTGCGGTACGTGATGGACTCCTTCTCGATCGAACAAGGAGCCGTCGTGCACCGAGTGCGCACCGGCCCCGGTCCGGAGGACTTCGATACGACCGTATCCAGGCGACTCTTCGCGGGCGACGGGCCTGTGGTGGACGCGGGCTACAGCTTCTTTCTAGGGCAGCTCGCGAATCAGTGGGATGCGCGGCACGAGACGCGAGATCCGCACACGGTCGCGACGTTCGGATTTGCGCAGCACAACCGCGACGCGGAGTTCCGCGAGGTCAAGTACCCATGGGTGCGCAACACCGTGGCATGTATCGACGACGATCCAGCTGACGACGTCGTGACCGAGCGCATGAAGCACTACTTCCCTGACGGCGGGACCGTGGCGGTGCACTGCCGGTCGGACGGACGAATGAAGTTCCTGAAGGTCGGTGCGGGAGCTGCGCCCGACGGTTCGAGTGACTCGACTACCGTCGACGAGGAGACGATGACCGCGACGGGGCACACGTCAATGGGCATGGTGGTCGACGCGATCTATTGCGCAGACGACTGGATCGACGACGAGTTGCTTCCCTAAGCCCCTCTGGGCAACCATTTGACTCCCTCGCATGCGAACCTACGCGCCGCGACGGAGAGTCAAATGTCGACATCCTCGAACAGCTTTCAGTAGTGCCCGAGCACGTCAACGCGCCTCTGGCTGGAAAGGCCTCGCCTCAAGTAATGCCGTTACTCGATCGCGACTCCTGGCTACCTCCGTAGCGGTAACGCACCTAAGCGTGAGCAGGTCGTGTATCGCAGCGAGGTCAGCTTCAAGTTGCCGGTTGAAGATCGGCTCATGGTGTGCAATCCGGTTACGCAATTTGCGAATCTTTTCCAGATCGCCGAACACGCGTTCACGCAGTTCAGGAACGGCCGCGCCGTCAGGGGCATTCGGGAACACGCGTAGGAGCTGCTCATCCCAGAGGGCGGCATCGAAGCGGCTGGTAAACAGCCTCTGCCAGAAGATAAATTTGACCTCGGGTATGACTTTTCCAGTCGTTGACTGCCTCTGGGCCTGATTACTTAGATCAGCCCGAGGGCTGTAACCGACAGCATCGTTCGGCAAGGTTCTTCTGAAGCTGGTCGACCAAGGCCAATTCGATCCGTAGTGAGCTGAAACTGCTTCAGCGGCGGCATTCCGAACGGCCACTTCACAGAGATGCAATGGAACCATGAAGGCTGCTGCGACCTCGGCGTTCCAAAGGTATAGCTTCAAGGACTCTCGGGTGCGCCGGGTTCCGAAGCCACTTGGCGTCGCGACGTCATACGTCGACATGCGAGGTGGAGTAATGGTCGCGCGAACAGCCTTGACCTGCCTCAACGGCAAAGTGTCAATATCCGAGAACATGGAGTAAGCTAAGCACTACGAGCTCTGAGCACACGTTGGTACCTCGCGTATCTCACTCGGAGACGACGGAATTACTTCCAAGGTGAGGCCCCTCGTCAGCTATGACGAAGGGGCCTCACCTGCATTTTCAGTCTCGCTCGCTGGAACCGTGGCTTCGCACCCACCTTCTGAGATGCGGACCTTGAGACTGCGTTCGCCATCCAAAGCTGAAGCATCTGCATCTGCATCTGGCCCCTCGTCGGTCTACTCATGCAGGCGACTGTCCGGCGGATGGCCATCCGCCGGACAGTCG
>NZ_JADDKI010000221.1:0-1092 GCF_015356725.1 Dietzia sp. SYD-A1 | reverse complement strand
CCGGAATCGAAGTACCCGATCGCCGGACCAGGGGTACCCACTCGCCCTATCTGCCAACCGGTGCCGGCCTTCTCGATGAAAGCGCTCAAGCTGAATAAGAGGATCTCGAGTTCGTCAGCCGGTAGATGGGACCAAGTCCGGACATCAGCGGCGAGCTGGGCGACCGCTGCTAAGCCTTCGGAACCGCTCACCGCGGTCGTGAGATCAACGACTCCTGGCGGAGTTGGGTGGCGCATGTTCGCTGCCGATTGACGGAAAGCCGCTGCGGCAACCTGCGCAAGGTCTGGTAACTCATGCGGCCAGGCGATGCGGTACGTGGTGTGACGTGTCGGTTGTGGGAATGACATCGACGACCGTGCTCGAGCGAGAGCGTCGAACGGAACCTTTTGGACCTCGGCACGGTCGTTGTCAACAACGAAGGCGATCCTCTCCGCCTCGTCGTAACCAATTACCACGATATCGTGGCGACTCATTTGGAGCCGAACCCGCAGGTAGGGCAACTCCGCGATGTCGCCCCATATCAGGGCTGGCCTTCCGGCATCGACCTCCTGGCTAATCCACGACCATCCTTCTCGGGGATCGTCGGTCGTGAGCACTTGGACCTGTGCGCCCAGTAGATGGGGGAGATTTACTTCGAAATCGGAGTCTCTCCCTACCAGATAAAGCGGCGGGAAGAGGTCGCTCGAGCGCAAGTAGGACAGGCCAAGTGACCCCCCGAGGGTGAAGACGAGACCTTCATCGGGCGGTCCTTCCCAGCCGAGGCCTTGCCAGTGCAGGAGGTCTCGCATCGCGGCTGAGCCGCAGTGCCCCCCGACCCGATGTGGATAGTTCTCGATGAGCGTCTGGCGAGTCATCAGAGTTCCTTTCTGAACGGCAGGCGGGCACGAACCGGGCTCTCTTGCTGCGCCAGTGGGATGTCAGCGCCGTTCGTCGAGGCTCCGCCGCTGACCGTGCGAGTCTCGCTCGGGACTGGCTTACCCATTGCGAAAGGAATCGGGAGAACCCGTATGGGCGAAATCGGTCCGGACGAAAGGACGCTGCTGGGTGATGGCTCGCTTGCTGAGCATGAAATCGCGGGGGCGGTTGATGCAG